>JAURGA010000021.1 GCA_030834095.1 Candidatus Nanopelagicales bacterium
ACTTTAGTAGCCAGCAGTTGTGCGCGCTCTCCGGTCAGAGGTTGCCCCTCCAGATCGGTTACGTAGAGGGTGTCAAAAGCCTCTGCTCCCAAGGTCGAGACAATTGCCGATTTGATATCCACTCCGAACCTAGAGATAGCCCGAGTTACATTAAATAAGATTCCTGGGCGGTCATGCATTCGAACCTCAATTATTGTTGCATTGGTCGCAAGATCATTTGCAGCAAACACAACCGGAGGCGGAGTAGGAATACCCGGATGCTTACGATAATTCTCATTTCGCTCCTCAATCTTGCGTCCAAGATCTAGTTCGCCCGATAGCGCCCTCTTTAATTGGTCGGTTAACTTCTCGGCCGATGGCAGTTGAGCATTTGCATCTAGTTCAACAATCCAGCGCATGACTGCAATTTCATTTGTGGTTCGAGTCTTGGCGGAACGAACATTAAATCTAGAAATCGTCATCAAACCTGCAACTGCAGAAAGCAGACCGGTCTGGTCCCTTGCGATAATCTCAATTTCGATATTATCTAGAGATTCCGCGCTATTTCCATTGCTTAAGATGGTTATCGAAATATCATCAACCAAACTTTTAGTCGGGACTAAATCTGGTTGAGAAGCCGGCTTAATTCCAGCCATAGCCGCAAGACATTTGCCAACCAAAGTCGAAACTAGGCCCGCCTTCCAATCACTCCATGCGCTCTTGCCGGTCGCTTCGCCATCAGAAATACTTAGCGCGTGAAGAAGCTGTAGCGCTTCTGGCTCTTTGATTTTCTCAACGACAAAACCAATAGTCGCTGGATCTTCCAGGTCGCGACGAGTTGCAACAGCCGATAACAATAAATGTTCTTTGATGAGTAAGGCGATGGTCTCGCAATCTTTCTCGTCGAAGCCCAGCCGCTTAGCAAGTGGCCTGATTAATTCCTCGCCGTAATCGCAATGATCTTTATCAGGAAAGCCTTTTCCAATGTCATGAAAAAGTGCTGCGACGAGAAGTAAATCTGGCCTAGTGACTGTTCTGGTTAAAGCTGCCGCATGAACAGCAGTTTCGAGCATATGTCGATCAACTGTGTGGCGATGCAAAGCATTTCGCTGGGGCAAGAATCTGACATGCGCCCATTCCGGAATCCATTTTTCAATAAGCCCATCTTGGTCCAGAGCTTCAAAGACTCGAATCATTGATGAGCCAGCACCAATTAGCGAGACCAGATCATTTAAAACTGACTTCGGCCATGGATCAGGAAGAGCGGAAAATTTCTCGGACAAAAGAACACAAGCATCGATTGAAAGTGGCAATCCACGCTGGGCGGCGGCGGCAGCCGCTCTTAAGCCAATTGCCGAATCGCTCGATATGTCATAGCCATCTTCGATTGTTACTTCAGAATTTAGAATTACTAATCCTTGATCAATCCTCTGATCTTTTCTGCGACGAAGCCAGCTCTGCCCACTTTTTGAATCTATACGATGCCAAGTTGAATCCATTAAATAATCAACAGCTCGAGCTGCTTTAGCTACATCTAGCATCAGGGCATCTGCATCTGCATATCCCATTATCGAAGCAACCCGATCTTGTTCAGTTAGCAACAATAAATCCCGAGCTTTTAAATTATCACCGTGTAATACATCTCTGACATTTGCAAGTAGCGCTTCCGATTCAGCAATCCGAGTGAGAGAGACTGATATAGCGCCCGATATTTCAATTGCACGGAGTGCGTTGATATCTCGAAGTCCCCCGCGAGCTTCTTTCAGATCGGGTTCCAAAAGAAATGCTAGTTCGCCAGATCGGTTTTCACGTTCTTGAATGGATTTTCGCAACTTCGGCAGAAACCTTCCTCTGCCCTTTCGCCAATTTTCAAGCGCATCAGATGAAACTTGGTTTGAGAGTTCAGATTCACCAGCAATGTGGCGAAGATCCAGCAAGCCAAGTGCGACCCTGATATCTTCATTCGCGATCTCACGATTTTCGCTTCGCGATCGGACCGCATGATCGATTGCCCGGCCTTGGTCCCAGAGTGGGTAGAGAAAAGCGCTAACAAATTCAGAAATTGCTAGAGGTTTTTCGCTGCCATTATGCAGAATTAATAAATCCAAATCAGACGCTGGAGATAACTCGCCTCGACCATATCCTCCGACTGCTGCTAATGAAACAAGCTCAGGTTTGGCGAGATATTTACTTGCGCAATCCAAAAACGAAACCCGGAGCGCCTTATCGATCTGATTGGATCGATCGCGACGCTCACGGGTTCCCACGGAGTTACTCTACTTATTCTTAAATAGCGTCAGTGCCGCGCTCTCCAGTGCGAACACGAACGATATTGTCTATTGGCGACGACCATACTTTTCCGTCACCAATAGCACCAGTTGATGCCGCCTTTACGATTACATCAATTACTTTCTCTGCATCACTGCTATCGACTAATACTTCTAATCGAATCTTTGGAATCAGATCTACGGTGTATTCAGCACCACGATAGACCTCGGTATGTCCACCTTGACGACCAAAACCGCTCGCCTCTGAAACTGTCATTCCGGTTATTCCGAAGGCAGTTAGTGCCTCCTTCACATCATCTAACTTAAATGGCTTGATGATCGCAGTAATTAGTTTCATAGTGATGATCCTCCTCTTGAAGAGCTGTAGGTTTCGTAGGCTGATTCAGCATGGAGTTTGAGGTCGATTCCTTCGACTTCAATCTCTCTGCTAACTCGCAAGCCGATTGTCTTATCTAGCGCGTAGCCAATTATCAGAGTTGCAATGAAGGAATATCCAAGCACTGCACCTGCGCCGATAATCTGCTTTATTAGTTGTTCGGTTCCGCCACCGTTGAATAGTCCAACATCTACGCCAACGACTCCGATCATCACTGTTCCAACAATTCCACCAACTAGGTGAACTGCTACAACATCAAGTGAATCATCGATGCCAAGCTTGAACTTTAAGCCAACCGATAGCGCGCAGAGTGCTCCAGCAAGAGCGCCAATTATTAACGCACCGCTTGCGTTTACTGCGGCACATGCTGGAGTAATTGCTACAAGACCTGCCACAACACCTGATGCGGCACCAAGACTTGTTGCATGTCCATCACGAATCTTCTCAACTAGTAACCAGGCCAGTAGCGCGGCAACTGTTGCACCAATTGTATTTAGCAGTGCTAGGCCGGCAGTTCCATTAGATCCAACTGCAGATCCAGCGTTGAAGCCAAACCATCCAAACCAGAGAAGTGCGGCTCCGAGCATTACCAGTGGAAGTGAGTGTGGACGCATTGCCTCTTTACGCCAGCCCACACGCTTTCCAAGAATAATTGCTAGAGCTAAGCCAGCAGCGCCCGCATTGATGTGAACTGCGGTTCCACCTGCAAAGTCGAGTGCACCAAGATCATTTGCAATCCAACCACCTGTCTTTGCAACAAAGTCATCGAAGGCAAATACCCAGTGTGCAACTGGGAAGTAAACGAGTGTGGCCCAAATTGCAGCGAAGACCATCCAAGACCCAAACTTTGCACGATCAGCAATTGATCCTGAAATCAGTGCAACTGTTATTGCTGCGAAGATACCTTGGAAGGCGATAAACACCGCGGCCGGTATTGTTCCAATTGCTGCATCGGCACTATCTAAACCATTTAAGAATAAGAACTGAGTTGGATCACCAACTAGACCACTTCCACCAAGTGAATCACCAAAGACCACTGAGAAACCAACGATAATCCAGAGCACAAAAACTATTGCGAGTGCGCCAAATGACATCATCATCATATTTAGAACGCTCTTTACTCGGACCATGCCACCGTAAAAAAGTGCCAAGCCTGGGATCATTAGTGTTACAAGTCCTGTACTTATAAGCATCCAAGCTGTGTCACCAGAATTGATAACAACTTCTTCCATTACAAACCCCTTTCACTCATAAGCCTCGCCATTGAGATACCCGTAGGGTCGTGGGGCCTGGTTACATCAGATGCCTTGGCAGATTACGAAATGGTGAAAGCATTGGGACTTGTGTTACAAACTGGTTACATCCACGCGGGGCTAGTTAAAAAGCCCGTTCAAATATCGCTCTGGGTCAAAGGCTTCTAAATCAGCCGCACTCTCCCCGGTCCCAATGAATTTAATCGGGATCCCGCACTCGCGCTCGATCGCTAGGGCAATTCCGCCCCTGGCCGAACCATCCATCTTGGTCAAGATCAATCCAGTTATTGCAACACTCTCCATAAAAATTTTTGCCTGAACGATTCCGTTCTGACCGGTCGTAGCATCAACAACTAATAAAACTTCATCGACTGGTAAGACTTTTTCAATAACTCGCCGAATCTTCCCAAGTTCGTCCATCAATCCAGATTTTGTGTGCAATCGACCAGCAGTATCAATAATCAAATAATCAATATTTGCAGCCTTCGCCTTAGTGGCAGCTTCAAATGCAACTGATGCCGGATCTCCGTTTGCCGGCCCCGTAACGACATCTACTTCGAGGCGGTTTCCCCATGTTGCTAACTGTTCAACAGCAGCTGCGCGAAAAGTATCTGCTGCCGCAACTAAAACCGAGTGCTTGTTCTGCTTTAACAATGAAATTAATTTTGCTGTTGATGTCGTTTTACCTGTGCCATTTACGCCAACTATCAATACAGTTGTTGGACGATCACTATGGAATGGAAGTTCGCGATTTCCGTTACTTAACCAAGCGCTGAGCGCATTTGTTATTGCAGCATCAATCTCATCGCTCTTTGATCTCTTAGCTAAGTCAATTATTTCTGCAGCACTTTTGGCTCCAAGATCAGATGCAATCAGCGCCTCTTCAAATTCCTGCCAATCCCCAGCAGATGTAGAACCGCCACGAATTTTCTGTAAGAGCTTGCTAAATAGCGCCATTACTTTTCACTAGTGAAACTAGTTAGCTCTTTCAGATTCCCGAATACGTTGCGAGATTACTTCTGATACGCCATCTCCACGCATGGTCACACCATATAAAGCATCTGCGATTTCCATGGTGCGCTTCTGGTGAGTAATAACAATTAATTGTGATTTCTCGCGAAGTTCTTCAAAGACTCCTAGAAGGCGTCCAAGGTTTGTATCATCCAAGGCCGCTTCAACTTCGTCCATCACATAGAACGGACTTGGGCGAGCTTTGAAGATTGCAATAAGAAGAGCGACAGCTACGAGCGAGCGTTCGCCGCCAGATAGAAGTGAGAGTCGCTTTACGCGCTTTCCAGGTGGTCGAGCTTCAACATCGACACCTGCCGATGTCATGTCCTCTGGATTAGTCAGAATTAGTCGACCATCTCCACCTGGGAACAAACGCGCAAATATCAATTCAAATTCGCGAGCAGTGTCCTCATAAGCCTCTTTAAATATCTGCTGCACTTTGTCATCAACTTCTTTGATAATGTCAAGAAGATCGCGCTTGGTCTTCTTCAAATCCTCTAATTGCTCTGCCAAATAGCGCAGCCGCTCTTCCAGCGATGAATACTCTTCAAGTGCTAGTGGATTAATTTTTCCAAGCAGCGCAAGTGAGCGCTCGGCTTGCGCAAGGCGCTTCTCTTGTTGATCGCGGCGATAAGGAATTAAATCTCCTGGAACAAAGTTTCCTTCTTCATCTTCAACAAAAGTTGGAACATCATTTGCCGGACCATATTCATTTACGAGAGTAGACACATCAACACCAAGTTCTTCTATGGCTTTCTGTTCTAGCGATTCAATCCGAAGTCGTTGTTCGGCTCGGGCTATTTCGTCACGGTGGACGCTAGAAGTTAGAACATCTAGTTCTGATGTTAACTCGCGGCTACGGACACGCAAAGCAAGAATTTCACTCTCGCGTTCAGAGCGAGAGATCTCTAATCTTTCGCGTTCAGTTGAAGCTTTAGCGATTGAAGATTCGATTTGAATTAGCGCTTCATATGAAGCGTCGGCGACACCTTGGGCAGTCAGTGCTGCCAAACCGCGTTGCTCTCTGCGACTTACTGCGCGAGTTGCAGAATCTCGTTCGTTCTGAGCAGCAGCTTCCAATGCATCCGCTCTTGCAACCAGCGCAGTAACGCGCTCTTCTAAAGTTCTCAGATTAAGTCGCGCTTCAACTTCAGCAGATCTAGCAGCAGAAACTTTTGAGCGTAAATCCTCTAGGTGAGTTAAATCTGGATTTGCTGGGGCCTGGTGTGATTCAAATTGAGAGATTGCTGCATTTAAATCTGCTTCATCAGATTCACGTTGTGAATTCGCTTCTGTCAGCGAGACCAAGATTCGCTCGACTTCGTTCTGCGCATTCTTTACGTTTTGACCCGCAACAGCCATCTGCTCTGCAAGGCCCGAAATCTTGGCATCAGATTCGTTTAACTTTGCCAGCGCTAAATCAAAGATGTTCTTGCGAGAAGCCAGAGTTTCTGTAGCTCTTACTAATTCAAACTTGATGCGATCACAGTTATTGGTAACTTCTTGAAGTTCTTTCTCGGTCTTCTCAATCAGAGCTGAGATCTCGATTGCCGAACTTTGCGCACTAGATCCGCCACGAACTCGAATACTGCTGAGCACATCACCTTCTCTTGTAATGGCAATCACTGAAGGGTCAGTTTGCAAAGCGCTCTCACCTTCGGCTAAATCTTCAACAGCGACAAATCCAGATAGCAGAGATGAAATCGCGCTTGAAACTTCGCTTGATGAAACCAGGCTCGCCAGTGAGGTAAACCCATTTGGAATTGAACGGTTAGAAGGCGTGAAACCAGAATCACCATCAACAACTAATAATTCGGATTGGCCGCCTGATTCACGCTTAAGCATTGTTAGCGCTGTAACTGCAGATGAAACATCAGAAACTACAACTGAATCTGCAAGTGGGCCCAATGCCGCCGCTACTGCGACTTCCCAACCTGGAGTAATACTTATTAAAGATGAGAGGCGACCACGAGTGCGAGTTCCGCTTGATAGAACTATTCCGGAACCATCTCTGTGAGTCAGACTTTCTTGAAGCGCCCGCAAGCGACCTTCTAAACCAGAGCGGACTCGTTGCGCTTCACTCTCTTTTGTAACAAGTGAATCTAATTCATTCTGTGCTGTTGCTAATTCTGACTTAGCAATCTCGAACTCCGAATCAAGGCCAGGTTCATTTGAATCAACAGAAGCTATCTGGGTTTCAAGTAGAGCGAATTCTTCTCGGAAATTTTGCAGACGCTGTGATGCTTCATCACGTGCTTTTGTTAATCGTGTTATCTCTGCATTAGTAGCATCGATGCGAGATTTCAATCCATTGATGTGGCCCTCTTGACGAGCCGTGCCCTCTCTCTGATCTGCAATCGCACGGAGCGCTGCTGAAACACTATTTTCTTCTGCAGTTAGATTTGCTTCCAAATTTTTTAGTTCAGTTGAAAGTGCTCCTAATTTTTGATTTGAGCCGCTTACTTCGTTACGAAGTGAACTCTCTTCACCACGCAGCACTTGAGCTTCTAAATCCATACTTTCAGGGTCGCGGCCGCTAGCGCGAGCTTCATCAGCCTCTTCAGATAAAAATCTTGCCCGCTCGGAGGCCAGATTTTGAATTCCGCGAAACTTCTCGCGTTGCGCAGTTAGTTGGTAGTAATTTTCTTGGGCCTTGACTAAAAGTGGATTCTCAATAAGCGCTGTTGCATCAATTTGCTCTTCGCGATTTCGCGCAGAATTCAGGGCAGCTTCTACTTCATCTTTACGTGCCCGCAGCGCTGATTCATCTGCGACTTCCGAATCAACTGTTGAGCGAAGCTGCAGCAAATCATCGGCAAGCAAACGTAACCTTGAATCGCGAACATCGGATTGAATTGTTGAGGCTTTGCGCGCTACTTCTGCCTGTTTACCAAGAGGTTTTAATTGGCGACGCAGCTCCACAGTTAAATCTTGAATTCGCGCTAAGTTGGCGGTCATAGAATCTAATTTACGGAGCGCCTTCTCTTTACGCTTTCTATGCTTCAAAACTCCGGCAGCTTCTTCAATAAATGCGCGTCGCTCTTCTGGGTTTGCAAGCAAAATCGCATCCAACTGACCTTGTCCAACGATCACATGCATTTCGCGACCGATTCCAGAATCGCTTAAAAGTTCTTGAATATCTAAAAGTCTTGTAGTTTCGCCATTTAGTTGATATTCACTTGCGCCATTTCTAAAGAGAATTCTAGAGATAGTTACTTCCGTGAAATCAATCGGCAGAACACCATCGGTGTTATCAATTGTTACCGAAACTTCTGCACGACCAAGTGGGGCGCGGCCTGAAGTTCCAGCAAAAATAACATCTTCCATTTTTCCGCCGCGAAGGGACTTGGCCCCCTGTTCGCCCATAACCCAAGAGAGCGCATCGACCACATTGGATTTGCCTGAACCATTAGGACCCACGACGCAGGTAATGCCAGGCTCGAAATTGAGCGAGGTCGAGGAGGCAAAGGACTTAAATCCTTTAAGGGTCATACTTTTCAAATACACAGGCGCAACCTATCGGAAAAGGGCTTACCGATTTCCGCTAGCACGCGGTGTGGGCTGACATTTTGGGCAAAAATGGGAAGATCTATTGGCAAATTTGATTCTTCTGATTTCCCGCCCACAGCGTGGACAGCCCTCGCCTTCCTGGCCATAAACCGCGAGGGAGCGTTCGAAATACCCGCTTTCGCCATTTACTTTTATATACAGGTCATCAAAAGATGTGCCACCAACTGATAGCGCCTCAGACATTACTGATGTTGCATTTTCAATTAGCTCTTTGATGCGCGACGCCTTCATCGTCTCAGTTCTGGATTCTGGATGAATTTTGCTACGCCAGAGCGCTTCATCTGCATAGATATTTCCCACACCGCTCATGACGCCTTGATCTAACAATGCGCGTTTGATTTCAGTCTTCTTCTTTCTAAATCTTTCAATCGTTTCATCTAAATTAAATTCTGCATCAAAGGGATCTGCAGCAATGTCTTTCACATAAGTTGGCAATCCATCTCGGGTTTCATCAACACCAAGCCAGCCGAAGGTCCGCTGATCGATAAACCTTAAATCGAGCTTTCCTAGGCTGATCTTTACCCGCAAATGGCGCTCATCAGGAGCGTTTCTTGGCTGAATCAACAACTGTCCGCTCATTCCTAAATGGCCGACCAATACTTCTGGTCGATCCAGCTTAAACCAGAGAAACTTTCCACGTCGGGCGACTTCAGTGACCCGGGCGCCCTTAAGTGAAGCCAAAGCAGCAACAGATTTTGGTGAGGTTGCACGTCGGTGTAGGACCATTATTTCTTTAAACTTATTACCAACTACATGTCCGGCTAAGCCACGCCTGACCGTTTCAACTTCAGGAAGTTCGGGCACTTAACTTGTCGTAAGCAAATTTAGCGGCAGCCTGTTCGGCTTCGCGTTTTGACTTACCCTCGCCAACTTCAAATTTTTCATTTGATACAGCTACGACGGCTTTAAAACTCTTATCGTGATCTGGACCAAATTCTGTTAATTCATACTCAGGTGGATTTAAGTTCATAGCAGCTACGAGTTCTTGTAGCGCCGTCTTGGCATCCATTCCAAGATCGAGAGCATTTGAAGATTCAATTGCTGGCTTAAACCATTTAAGAATTATCACTTCAGTTACTTCGTAACCTTTTTCTAGGTAAATCGCGCCAACCAAGGCTTCGAAGGCATTTGCGAGAATTGAATTCTTCTCTCGGCCACCCGTAATTTCTTCGCCTCTGCCAATTCGCAGATATTGTCCGAGCTCTAACTCTTTTGCAATTGGGACTAGCGCTAGATTATTTACTAATCCGGCTCGCATCTTCGAAAGTCTGGATTCATCTACATCCGGAAACTTTTTATAAAGCTCGCCGGTGATAATTAATTCAAGGACACTGTCGCCTAAATGTTCAAGTCGTTCGTTTGTTGGCACTCCACCGAATTCGCGTGAATAAGATCCGTGAGTAAATGCAAGTTCAAGCAATTCACTTGAAAGTGTTGTTCCAAGTGATGTGAGCAAACGATCGTACAGATTAAACCTCTACAACTTGACGTGAGTTATATGTTCCGCAGGTTGGGCAAGCAGTGTGTTGCAATTTTGGTTGTTGGCATTGTGAGCAATTCGCAATTGCAGCAGGCGTAGTCTTCCAAGCGCTACGACGATGACGAGTGCGCGAGCGAGACATCTTTCGCTTTGGTACTGGCACTTTGGGCACCCCTTTTTACTAATAAATTCATATCTAATCGATGAATTGCTAAGGGCGTAAGTATCCCCCAAACCCGCAGATATTCAAAAACGAGGGTTATTTCTCGGTGGGACCTGGCTCGCTCTTGCCACCTGACCAATTTTCCAAGCCCGCCCAACGGATATCGGCTGGGGCGTGTTCATGCTCCTCGGGTAGTTCAATCCATTTCATTCCACAATCTGGGCAGAGTCCCGGACAATCCGCCGAGCAGAGTGGGTTGATTGGAAGATTCAAAATAATTGCATCGCGAATTGGTCCATCTAAATCAATTAACTCGCCATCCATCTGGCGCACTAAATCTTCATCCAAATCTTCTTCTTCAGCTTTATTTACTCGCTTCTTACCTGGCTTATTCTTTTTGCGGGCCTGGCGCGGATCTTCTATATATTCATAAAGTTCTTGAAAACTCTCATTTACATCGTAATAAACCGCATCAAGGCAGCGACCACATTCGCCGCTAGCTTCAGTTCGGACCGTGGCTGTTGCAAGAATTCCTTCAGCGACCGATTCAATTCGCAAATCAATATCGATTGGTTCGTTAGCTGCGATTGCGAGAACTTCAAAGCCAAGTGCTTCGTGTTCATCAAAAGTTAATTCATATTCCCGCATCTCACCCGGACGGCGAGGTAGATCATGGGTATTGAAGAGGAAGGGGTTTTTACTCATCTAAGAATTACTTATCGCCCAATTCTGAGAGCGCTGACTTAGCATCAACACCGGCAAGTTGGTCGCGACCGCGATTTACAACTTCCATAGTCTTATGAAGAATTACTTCAAGAGTTGCAAGTCTGGAATCAACATAAGCATCAATCTCGCTCTGCTGGCTTGCTGCTTCTTCAGCAACTTCATCCAAAATTTTGCGGGCTTCCTTCTTGGCAGCTGCAACAATTTCAGTCTGCGAAATCATTGATTCAACTTCTTCGCGGGCGTGTGCAATTATTTGATCGGCCTGAATTCGGGCATCTTCAATCACGTTATCTTGTTGACGTAAAATTTCTTGGGCATTCGCTAAATCCGCTGGGAAAGCGGCACGAGCACTATCGAGCAGTTCTAGGATTTCGCCGCGATGCAATACGCAGCTTGCTGAAAGTGGGACGCCTCTGGCCTCTTTGACCATCGCGATTGCGGTTTCTATGCGCTCGATAACTTCCATTATTTCTCCTTTACTTTCCAGCCAAGCGATATTTCAATCGTTCTAAAAGAACTGCCGGGATATAACTAGAAACATCGCCACCATGGCTGGCGATTTCTTTGACGAGTGAAGATGAGAGGAAAGAGTGTGCTGGCGCAGTTGAAATAAATAGGGTTTCAACGCCTTGCAATTGCAAATTGATTTGGGACATCTGAAGCTCGTAATCAAAGTCAGTTACCGCACGCAGGCCTTTAACAATTATCGAAATATCATTTTTCTTGCAGTAATCCACTAAGAGACCTGACCAAGAGTCGACCTTAACGTTCGGAAATTTACTTGTTACTTCTTTGGTCATTTCCATTCGCTCTTCGACTGTAAAGAGCGTCTTTTTTGTCTGATTGACCATCACGGCGATTACGACCTCGTCGAAAATTGAACTGGCTCGCTCGACAATATCGAGGTGCCCAAAAGTAATGGGATCAAAAGATCCGGGGCAGACTACGCGTTTCACGGTAAAACGCTAGCAGAGTATCCGCCGTAGAAGATACTTCCCTGTCCATATGAACGGACTTTCTCCTCGATAAATGGCGTAGGCCAAGCAAATTGCGCCTTCTTGGTCTCACGTTCGATTGCGATAATTCCATTGCGCTTCAGCAAATTATTTGAATGAATTTCAGTTAGCAACTTCTCAATAACACTATTTTCTACTTCATAAGGTGGATCCATAAAAATGATGTCGAATGAAATCTGATGTGGTGTGGCAACAAATCTTTCAGCAGGTGAAGTTATAACTGAGAACTTTCCTGCTTCACTTTTTACTAATTCAAAATTCTTGGCAGCAATTGCAGCTGTTGGGGCATGGTCTTCAATTGAATAAACATTTGCTGCGCCTCGTGAAAGTGCTTCAACGCCAACAGCTCCAGAGCCCGAGAAGAGATCAAGAAAATTAAGTTCAGACATCGAACCGAATTCGGATTCGAGAGAAGAGAACAGACCTTCGCGAGCCCGATCTGAGGTCGGACGTGTTTTATCCGTTGGCGAAAAAAGGCTCTTGCCTTTACTGATTCCGGCAATGATTCTCATTGGAGAACCGTAACCTGCTAGCCCTTATCTAAGAAAGCCGAACGCTCTTCTTCCTTCAATATAGCTACTTGAGTTGCCAAAACTGGATGATCCGCTAACTTTGAATCCTTTGCAATTAAATCAACTGCAACTCTTCGAGCCTCTTCAATAAGTGCTTCATCACGTAAAACTCTTAACAATCTCAAGTGTGATTTAGTTCCTGATTGCGCCCGGCCCAATACATCACCTTCGCGACGTTGATCTAAATCGATTCGTGAAAGTTCGAAACCATCAAGCGTGCTTGCCACCGCACTTAACCTTGCCATCGCAGGTGAATCTTCGACTGCACTAGAAACTAACAAACAGAGTCCAGGCGTCGTTCCGCGACCTACACGTCCACGCAACTGGTGTAATTGTGAAACACCAAATCTATCGGCATCCATAATTACCATCATCGATGCATTAGGAACGTCTACGCCAACTTCAATTACCGTTGTGGCAACTAGAACATCGATTTGGCCCTTCGAAAATGCAGTCATAGTTTCATCTTTTAACTCTGCACTTTGGCGCCCATGAAGCGGTGCCAACTTCAATCCCTTGAGTGCGCCAGTCGCTAATTTTGGAGCGAGTTCCTCAACACTGGTCATCTTCTCGGTGCCAGCTAATTCTTCGCTAGTGATTTCATCGCCCATCATCTTTGCCATCGCAATATCTGCAGCTGAAATCTTTGCTTTAGGTGAGTCATCGCCGGCATCTGTAATGCGCGGTGCAACGATATAAACCTGATGTCCTTTTGCAACTTCCTCTTTTACGCGTTCCCATGCGCGATCTAGATAGTGCGGCTTCTCCAACACTGGAATCACATGTGTCGTAATCGGACTTCTTCCACTTGGCAATTGGCGCAAAGTAGAAACATCCAAATCTCCGAAGATTGTCATCGCAACTGTTCGAGGAATCGGAGTCGCAGTCATTACTAATAAGTGAGGTGGTTTGGTTGCCTTCATTCGCAGCGCATCGCGTTGCTCGACACCGAATCTATGTTGTTCATCAACAACTACAAGTGCTAAATCATGGAACTCAACCCCCTCGCTGATCAGGGCATGTGTTCCAATAACTATTCCGGCTTCACCATTTGCGATTCTGCCAAGCGCTTCCCGTTTCTGATTAGCGTTTAAAGAGCCAGTTAGAAGAGCAAGTTGGGTTCCTTCACCACTTCCCTCCAGCGTTCCTGCTTGCGCTAAATCGCCTAGCAGATTTGAAATAGTTTTAAAGTGTTGCGCAGCCAAGACTTCGGTTGGCGCAAGAAGGGCGGCCTGTCCCCCGGATTCAATAACCGAGAGCATGGCCCGAAGTGCAATAACGGTTTTACCCGAACCAACTTCGCCTTGAAGCAAGCGATGCATCGGATGGGGTTGCTGCATATCACTTTCGATCTCGCTATTTACTTCGATCTGACCACTTGTATATTTAAAGGGCAGCTTCGATTCAAAGGTGCTAACTAGACCATTAGTAGCAATTTTGCGTGGGGTTGCATCAAGAGCTTTTAACTCTGCGCGTCGACCAGCAAGTAAAAGTTGAAGCAAGATCGCCTCATCAAAAGTTAATCGTAATCTTGCTAAATCGGCGGCATCAAGAGTTTCTGGTTTGTGGATTGATACGAAGGCACCTTTAAGCGTCGGGTATCCAAATTCCTTTATGACATCTGCTGGTAAATAATCTTCAACCTCACCGAGTGAATCCAGAACTAATTCAACACATTGCGAGATTTTCCATGATGGCATCTTGCCACCAGCTGGATAGACCGGAAGATATTTTCCGGCAAAAGCTGCGAGCGCAGAATCCACATCATCGCCATCAGGAATTAATTGATAATCCGGATGTGAAAGTTGGCGTTTGCCATTGAACGATCCGACCTTGCCCGCAAACATTCCGGTCTTGCCAATCTTCAATTCTTTCTCGCGCCACGGCTGATTAAAGAAGGTAAGCGACATTACCGCGCTGCCATCAGTGACACTCACTTCCAAAATATTTCGACCATTTGCTCGCCGAGTTTTAACTGCGGCAATTTCTGCCAGCACTGTGACTTCATCGCCTTCAATCAGGCTTGAGATATCCGAAAATTCACCGCGCACAACATAGCGCCTTGGATAGTGGCGAAGCAGATCCTCAACCGTAGACATCCCAAACACCGCGTTTAGGGCATCGGCCGTTCGGTCCCCGATGATGCCCTTGAGGCGATCTGTAAGTGTTGCCATTATTGCCATAGGCCCCTATCTTCTCGCGCGGATTAGCCAATCCCCGTGTAGACGGGGTAATCTTTGCGACTTATTGCGAAACCCGTAATTTAACTTGATTCAAGGGAGAAATACCGTGTCCTCTAACTGCGATATCTGCGGCAAAGGTCCTAGCTTCGGCAACAAGGTCTCCCACTCAATGCGCAAGACCCGTCGTCGCTGGAATCCAAATATCCAACGCGTTCGCACTCTTGTAGGCGGAACACCTAAGCGTCAGAATGTTTGCGCTTCATGCCTTAAGGCTGGAAAAGTAACTCGTTAATTCGCAGTTAAATTGCTTTAAAAGTGGCGAAAGCCAGTTGCAGGTAAGTTCGAAATTCCCGAAACCTTTACACCTGTTCCCGAAACAACCTTGCCAATCAGATGCGCCCCCTCAGGGATATCGCTAGATGTGGTGGCAACAAAAACATGATCTTCACCGCCCGATAAAACAAGTTTCCAAATATCTTCTTTGGTTACAGCTTCCAACTCTTTAAATCCAGGAATTTCTGAGATCAATTTAGAATCCAATTCAATTCCATTACCAGACGCGCTCGCAATATGGTTTAGCTCTGATAGCAGGCCATCACTGACATCGCACATTGCATTCACGCCTTGAAACTTCTTGGCTAATTGATAGTCCACAACAGGTTTCTTATGAGCAGAAATAAAGTCGGATTCGGAAATACCCATTTTAAGTTGAACTAAGCCAGCAGCAGATTTACCAGGTAGTCCAGAGATAATTACTGAATCTCCTGTTTTTGCTCCTGATCGGGTTACGGGTTTTTCAACTTCGCCAAATACTGATATCGAAATTACCAATTGTTCTGCTCTCGAAATATCGCCGCCAATAACAGTTGCACCCACTAGCGCGGCTTCTTCCGCAATCCCCTTTGCAAGTTCAGTAATTTCAGTAATTCCAAAGTCAGAAGTTAGGCCTGCACTAACCAACAAATATTTTGGTTCGCCACCCATTGCATAAATATCCGCTAAGTTAGCGGCGGTAATTTTCGCGCCGATTTCGCGCAGCGTTGACCATTTGCGATCGAAGTGAACTCCTTCAACTGCCATATCTGCAGCGAGAACCGACTTGTTAAAACTCGGTGCGATAACCGCCCCGTCATCGCCAATTCCAATTAGGACGCCCTCGCGAACATTCGCATCCGAGCTCTTAAAAACCGCAGTAAGCGCCGCAATTAACTCGGACTCGCTTGCCATGGTCGATTCTCCCTAAAATATTAATTCCCAAACCAACTCTAGAGGCGGTAGCCTTTAACTCTGCAATCACGACGCTGTGGCCAGCAGGAAAATTTAGGAGCAATTCAAATGTCAGTTCAGGTATACATTCTTATTCAAACTGAAGTCGGCAAGGCCTCTGGTGTAGCAAAAGCAGTCTCAGCCATAGCTGGTGTAACTCTCGCTGAAGGCGTTACCGGACCGTACGATGTAATCATGCGCGCCGAGTCACCAAGTATGGAAGAACTCGGTCGCGCGATTTTGGCAAAGGTTCAGGTAGTGCCAGGAATTACCCGCACCCTAACTTGCCCAGTTACTTCTTACTAAAAACCATTTAACCTATTTAGTTTTAGTTAGCGCGTCACATCTAATGGGCGCGCTATTGCGGCCTCAATTAAGCTTGTAATCAACTCGGCATATCCAATTCCACCTGCCGCCCAGAGCTTTGGGAATACTGACGTAGCCGTAAATCCAGGCATTGTGTTTATTTCATTAATTATGATCGAATCGCCGGTATAAAAAAAATCAACTCGGGCAAGTCCTTCGCAACCTAGGGAATCAAATGCCTGGGTTGCATAATTTTGAATCTCTTCCTGAACTCCAAATGGCAGAACCGCTGGAACCACTAATTGGGTTAAATCATCTAGATACTTTGCATCAAAATCATAAAACTCGTGGTCGCCTAAAATCTTTATCTCACCAACCGGCGAGGCGACTGCAACCCCATTTAATTGAAGAATTGCGCACTCGATTTCACGCCCTACCACTGCGCTTTCAACTAAGACTTTAGTATCGAACTGTAGTGCAAAATTTATGGCCGTCTTTAACTCTTTAACACTTTTGACTTTACTTGTGCCACGACTAGATCCACTGCGCGCTGGCTTAACAAAGAGTGGATTACCAAATTTCGTAGCACTGGCCAAAATACGCACTTCATCAATCTGCCAATCACGTTCGTGAATTACCATTCCTGGCGCAACTTCTAAGCCATGCGATTGAAAGATTGGCTTAGCAAAAGATTTATCCATACCGGCTGCGCTGGCCAATACACCAGAGCCGACATATTTAATTCCCGCCATTTCACATTGACCCTGGAAAGTTCCATCTTCGCCATAAGGTCCGTGAAGCACTGGGAACAATAAATCTATATCTAATTTTTCAATGCTGGTTTCTGGAAGTCCATCTTTGATTTCGGGAAGAACATCGCCCTGAATTGTTAATTGGTAATCCGCAGGCGGAAGAACCCAGGTCCCGGACTTTGTGATTCCAATTAAAAGTGGCTCGTATTTATCAAGATCTATTGCAGATAGAACGCCTGCGGCAGAGATGCATGAGATTTCATGCTCGCTAGATTTTCCACCACATACGATTCCAACTTTAATTTTGCTCATTACAGCTCGGCAGCCATGCTTACAGTCATCAAATGAACCATCGCATCACTTGGTGAGATTCGATTACCCACGACATCTGCCACAACTTCAATAATCGGAACTTCGACGCCGACTCGGTGCGCGAGTTCGAGAATTGCAGGTGCAGAAGCAACACCTTCTACAGTCTTTGCAACCTCAACTCGTGCTTGTGCCATTGTGCCGCTTCTGCCGAGCGCTTCACCGAAAGTTCTATTTCGAGATAATCCAGATCCGCAAGATGCAACAAGATCGCCCATTCCGGCAAGGCCGAGGTTTGTAAGTGGATTTGCTCCGTAACCATTTCCAATTCTTGCCACCTCGCTGAGGCCGCGAGTAATAATCATCGCTTGGGTGTTTTCGCCAAGGCCAAGTCCGATCGCCATACCAACTGCAAGTGCAATAACGCTCTTTGCAGCGCCGGCTAGTTCGCAACCAACTAAATCATCCGATGAATAAATTCTGAAATATGGTGTTGTAAATGCATCAATCATTAACTGTGAAATTTCAGCATTCGAAGATGCAGCAACCGCGCCTGCTGGTTGGCGCAAGGAGAGCTCGCCAGCCAAGTTTGGACCAGTAATCAAACCGATTCTTGCTGGTGGGATTCCTAATATTTCTGTGACAACTTCGGTCATGCGAAGTTGGGTTTTAGCTTCGATACCTTTCAGGGTACTAATTACTGGTTTGTCACTTGGAAAAGTGTTGGCCCAACCATATAAATTCTCACGAAGTGATTGCGCCGGAATAGCAAGCACGAGTGAATCACCAAAATCAAATGCTTCTTGAATATCGACACCTGCACGAAGTTGGGATGGGAGAACTACACCTGGCAGATATTTGCTATTTGTGTTCCTGTTATTTATTTCATTTACAACATCAGAATTGCGACCCCAAACTAAAACATCTTGGCCAGAATCACAGAGAACTTGCGCAAGGGTTGTTCCCCAAGCACCAGAACCAAGGACTGTAACTTTTGACATTTATTTAATTCCTTTTCTTTTCTGTTTCTTGAAATTTCCGGTTCTAGGTAGATCTGAATTGTGCGGATCGAAGATTTGCTCAGGCGCTGATTCTCCCCTAATTTCTTCTAACAGTTTAGTAATTTCCGCCATTACATATGCGGTGGCTTCGATAAGTGCAGCCTGATCTTCCTCTTTTCCGGCCCATCTGCTGAAATCTAGTGGCGCTCCAGCCAGATAAGTGATCTTGGTTCGCCTCCATAGAATAATCTTCTTTGAATATGGCGCCAATAAATTCTGATCTCCCCATTGAGCTACTGGGATTACTGGGGCTTTACTGATAATTGCCAACCGAGCGATTCCGGTCTTTGCAACCATCGGCCATAAATTTTCATCTCGGGTCAGAGTTCCTTCAGGATAAATCCCAACACAATGCCCAACTTTTAAAAGTCCGAGAGCGCTATCTAAAGCATGTGAAGCTTTGTCGCTCTGTCTTGCAACTGGAATTTGACCAGCGCTCTTTATGATCCAACCAATTACTGGAATCTTAAAAACCGAATCTTTGCCAAGGTAGCGAACGGCTCGGCCATTTGCGAAAAGGTAATGTGCAAAAACGAGTGCATCCGCATAAGAAATATGATTTGAAATAACAATGACTGGACCGGATTTAGGAATGTTATTTACCCCGCGCCAATCGCGCTTTGTCAGGAGTTTTAAGAGCGGAATAAGGAATTTGCTCGCAATTTTAAAAGTTTTATTCGTCCCTAGCGGATAGCCACTTGGTGCTTCAAATTGCATGAATACATCCTAATTCCCATTAAAAAGGAGGGAACCATTTCTGGTCCCCTCCTTTAAATTTTTTACTTAATTTACTTACGCTTTGCAGCCTTCTTTGCTGGCTTCTTCTTTGCAGGAGCCTTCTTCTTGGCAGGAGCCTTCTTCGCTGACTTCTTCTTAGCAGCCTTCTTTGGAGCTGCTTTCTTAGCAGCTGGCTTTGCAACTACCTTTGCAGGTGGCTTTGGAGCTGCTTCTAGTTTGCGTGCACCTGAGATAACTTCCTTAAGTGCCTTTGCTGGCAAGAAACGAACTTTCTTGCTTGCTTTGATTTGAATTGTTTCGCCCGTGAAAGGGTTACGACCCTTACGTGCTGGACGATCAACTTTCTTAAACTTACCGAAATCGTTGATCATTACATCTTCGCCCTTTGAAATGTTGCGAATGATGGTGTCAAAAACTACATCTACTGCACGAGCAGCTTCCTTCTTGCTATCGCCGAAGTGAGGTGCCAATGCTGCGATGAACTGGGCCTTGTTCATTTAAATCCCCTTATTTACGCGTAAATGTTAGACATTCGCCTAACGTGGTTAGAAATCTACGCTTGCAAACAAATAACTTGCTACATATAAAGTGGCGTGTCGGAATCTAATTTTTTAAAGCAAATGCAAAAAAGCGCACTTTTTATGCGAAAAAAACTCTAAATATTCACTTTAGAGTTTTAGCGTTTGCTGAGATTAAGAGAGCGCAGGAAGTGTTTTCGGCTTAAAACTTGGGCGTGATTCTTCAAAAGAGCTCACAGAATCAATGTTTTTGAGTGTAAGTCCGATGTCATCCAAGCCTTCCATCAAGCGCCATCTGGTGTAATCATCGATAGCAAATGGAATTGATTTAGAACCGTAGGCCACCGTTTTCGCTTCAAGGTCTACTTTTACTTGGGTTTTAGGATCTGCTTCTACTGCGCTCCAGATTGCCTCAATTTCTGATTGGTCGATTACAACTGTAAGCAATCCGGCCTTCTGTGAATTGCCACGGAAGATGTCTGCAAATCTGCTTGATAGAACGACCTTGAAACCATAGTTCTGAAGTGCCCATACTGCGTGTTCGCGAGACGAACCAGTTCCAAAATCGACACCAGCAACCAGAATTGTTGCACCAGCAAATTCTGGTTTGTTAAGAACAAATTCCGGATCATTCCGCCAGGCACCAAAGAGGCCATCTTCAAAGCCGCTCTTGGTTACGCGCTTCAAATAAACGGCTGGAATAATCTGGTCGGTATCAACATTGCTTCGACGGAGCGGAAGAACACTTCCGGTGTGGCTTAAATATTTCTCCATGTTGTTTCTCCTTACAAATCTGCCGGTGATGAAAGAGTGCCTCGAATTGCAGTGGCTGCTGCAACTAGTGGACTTACTAAGTGGGTGCGCCCGCCTTTACCTTGGCGACCTTCAAAGTTTCTATTAGAAGTTGATGCGGATCTCTCGCCAACAGCGAGTTGATCTGGATTCATTCCCAAACACATTGAACAACCAGCGGTGCGCCATTCAGCTCCAGCATCTAGAAATACTTTATCTAAACCTTCACTTTCGGCCTGCAATCTAACGCGCGCAGATCCTGGCACAACCAACATCCGCACTTCTTTGGAAATACGCTTTCCCTTAAGAACATCAGCAGCAGATCGCAAATCTTCAATGCGGCCATTTGTGCAAGAGCCTAAAAAGATGGTGTCTACCTTTATCTCTTTGAGTGGTGTGCCTGCAACAAGTCCCATGTAAGTAAGCGCGCGTTCTGCGGCACCGCGCTCTTCAGCATCACTGATTTCCGCTGGGTTTGGGACCTTTGAGTTAAGCGGAAGTCCTTGTCCTGGGTTGGTTCCCCAAGTTACAAATGGTTCAAGGTCATCTGCATTTAGCGAAATTTCAACATCGAATTTTGCATCAGAATCACTTTGAAGGGTCTTCCAGTATGAAACTGCAGCATCCCAATCAGCGCCCTTAGGTGCGTGTGGCTTTGACTTTAGGTATTCGAAGGTAATTTCATCTGGCGCAATTAACCCAGCGCGGGCTCCGGCCTCAATCGACATATTGCAAACTGTCATTCGAGATTCCATCGAAAGAGCACGAATAGCAGAACCGCGATACTCAAGTACGTATCCTTGACCGCCGCCAGTGCCAATCTTCGCAATGATCGCCAAAATAATATCTTTGCTAGTTACACCTGGTTTTAGCTTTCCTTCAACGTTAATCGCCATTGTCTTTGGGCGAACTAGTGGCAGGGTCTGGGTGGCTAAAACATGCTCGACCTCTGAAGTTCCGATACCAAATGCAAGTGCGCCAAATGCACCGTGGGTTGAGGTGTGTGAGTCGCCACAAACAATCGTCATGCCAGGTTGGGTAATTCCAAGTTGTGGACCTACTACGTGAACAATTCCTTGCTCGACATCACCAAGCGAGTGCAAGCGAACGCCAAACTCTTCACAGTTCTTGCGCAAGGTATCAACCTGCAACTTGGAAACTGGGTCTGCAATAGGTTTATCAATATTTAGGGTTGGGACATTGTGGTCCTCGGTTGCAATAGTTAAGTCAGGGCGGCGAACTTTGCGATTTGCCAAACGAAGACCATCAAATGCCTGCGGGCTCGTTACTTCGTGGATCAAATGCAGATCAATATAAATTAAATCCGGCTCGCCTTCGTGTTGGCGAACAATATGATCAGCCCAAATCTTTTCGGCTAACGTCTTTCCCATTACTGCCCCTTAACTTTTTCCAATAAGACTTGCATTTCAAATGCTGAGATGCCAGTATTACATCGTGGACAAGAAGAATAGCGGAGTCGGCGTATTAGATAAAGCCGTAAAGATTCTTGCTTGCCTTGAAGCTGGTCCACATTCGTTATCTGAACTCGTGGCCGCAACCGGAATTGCCCGCCCAACTGCCCACCGATTGGCCGTAGCCCTCGAATTCCACCGTATGGTTTCTCGGGATTACGCTGGCCGATTTGTCCTTGGCCTTCGCTCCTCTGAACTCGCATCCGCCGCTGGCGAAGATCGTTTATTAGCCGTTGCCGGTGCTGCGCTTAGCGCACTGCGTGATGCCACCAGTGAAAGTTCTCAGTTATACCGGCGCCAAGGTGACCAACGAATCTGTGTCGCTACTGCAGAACGCTTATCTGGACTTCGAGATTCGGTGCCAACTGGAACAGTGTTGACGATGCAAGCAGGATCTGGCGCCCAGATACTTCTTGCCTGGGAAGACGCTGACAAACTCCATAGGGCTTTGGCAAATTCAAAATTTACTGCTGCTTCACTTGCGGCTGTTCGGCGTCGTGGCTGGGCACAATCTGTGGGAGAACGCGAAGCTGGAGTTGCATCAGTTTCGGCGCCAGTGCGTGGTCCAAATAACAAAGTTATCGCTGCTGTAAGTATCAGTGGGCCAGTTGAAAGATTAGGCCGCCAACCAGGGCGAATTCATGCTGCCGCCGTTGTGGCGACGGCGGCGAGGCTAACCGAGCATTTAGCTAAAAAATAGCGGCGCACAAGCTTTTTTTGCAAGATTCTCGGCTCAAATTACTAAGATTCAATGGTGCAGAGTTCTCCGCAAATTCTTAAAGCTCTCGAAAATGAATCAATTGAGATTCTTCGAGAGACGGCTGCCGGCTTCGCTAAACCAGTAATGCTGTATTCGATAGGAAAAGACTCCTCGGTTTTATTGCATCTCGCACGGAAAGCTTTCTATCCAGCTCCTATTCCATTCCCACTTTTACACATAGATACAACTTGGAAATTTAAAGAGATGATTTCATTTCGAGATGAAATTGCATCTAAATTCGGTTTAGATTTAATCGTCCACACAAATCAAGATGGTGTAAAAGAAGGCGTTACTCCATTTACACGTGGCATTTCGGAGTACACCCGAATCATGAAAACAGTCGGGCTTAGACAGGCTTTGGATAAATATGGATTTGATGCAGCAATTGGTGGCTCTCGAAGAGATGAAGAGAAGAGCAGAGCAAAGGAACGGATTTTTAGCGTTCGTGAAGCTGGACATCGCTGGAATCCCAGAGAACAACGTCCCGAACTTTGGCGAACTTACAACACCAGGCTTCGCCCAGATCAATCCATGCGAGTATTTCCAATTTCGGATTGGACCGAATTAGATGTTTGGAACTACATCAGTCTTAATGAAATTCCAATTAATCCACTCTATTTCGCGAAAGAACGGCCAGTTGTTTGGCGCGGCGACCAGATGCTTATGGTTGACGATGATCGATTCCCGTTGATAAATGGTGAGGTTCCAGAGAATCGTTTAATTCGATTTAGAACTTTGGGTTGCTATCCCCTTACTGCGGCAGTTGAATCAACTGCTACAACAATTTCTGAGGTCCTTGAAGAAGTGTCTGAAGTAAAACTTTCAGAGCGCGCAACGCGGTTAATTGATGGCGATAAAGAAGATTCTATGGAGAAGAAGAAAACTGAGGGCTATTTCTAATGGCTACTCCAAAGGTAAAACCGGTGATTCGCCTCTTAACTTGCGGCAGTGTCGATGATGGAAAATCAACGCTGATCGGCCGCCTGCTTGTCGAGACTGACAGTATCCCTCACGACACTGTCGCAACAGCTAGAAGCGTCCGTCGCGGTGGCTCAACAATTGCAGCCGGGGAAATTGATTTCTCACTTTTAACTGATGGGCTTGAAGCTGAACGCGAACAAGGAATCACGATTGATGTTGCATACCGTTCCATGACACTTTTAAATGGCAGCAGATTAATCATCGCCGATGCGCCTGGACACGAGCAATACACAAGAAATATGGCTGTTGCTGCTTCGCGGTCAGATGTAGCTTTAGTGCTGTTAGATGCAGCGCGAGGAGTTCGACCACAAACTCTTCGACACCTTACAATCTGCGCGCTAATGGGAGTAAGTAGGGTTGCGATTGTTATAAACAAATTGGATATGTTTGATTATTCCAAGGAAAAATTTGAAGAGATTTCTGCACAAATAGCTCCTGCGGTAGCCCGTCTGAACTTAAACGAACATGCAATAATTCCGGTTAGCGCACTTGTCGGCGATAATGTAGTTTTTAAAGGCGAGAACATGAATTGGTATACCGGGCCAACGCTTCTTGAATATATTCAAAACCAGGATCTTGCTGAAGATTCAATGACTAGCCCACACTTTGGAATCCAATATATCTCCCGCGTAGATACCTTCCGTGGATTAGCTGGCACCTTAGTAAATGGAAAGTTCAATGTAGGTGATGAAGTTGTTATCTTGCCAAGTAAGAAGCGCGCAACGATTTCAAAGATGGTGACTTTTGATGGTGAGTTAGTAACCGCAGGACATGAGCAGACGTTAAATATTGTTCTAGAACCAGAAGTGGATGCTGCTCGCGGCGATGTTCTCCATCTCGCATCAAATGCAAAGCAGCCAGCAGATCGCTTTACAGCAAATATAGTTTGGCTTGGCGAATCCGATCTCATTCATAGCCGTTCATATATTTTGATTTCTGGATCCACTTCTACACCCGCAATAGTCACAACCATCAAACATAAAGTTAATATTGAATCTGGAGAGCATGACTCGGCACGCACTCTAAAAATGAATGAAATCGGAACCATTGAAATCGCAACTGACTCACCAATTGCGCTCTCTAATTACAGTGATTCTCGCGAGACCGGAAACTTCATCCTTGTTGATCGCGCAACTTTGAATACCGTCGGCGCTGGAATGGTTGTGCATGCGTTACGAAGATCTGAAAATGTCACAGAGCAGGCTTACGAGATTGATGCCGAGAAACGTGCTGCTCAGAAGGGTCAGGTCGGGAAAGTTCTCTGGTTTACCGGTCTTAGTGGTTCTGGAAAATCTACGATTGCAAATGAAGTGGCAAAAGAACTTTATGCACTTGGTCGCCATGTATATGTTCTAGATGGTGACAACTTGCGCCTTGGTCTTAATAAAGATTTGGGATTCGCTAAAGAAGATCGTGCTGAGAATGTTCGCAGAGTTTCTGAAGTGGCAAAGTTAATGATGGATGCTGGCCTAATCGTAATTGTTGCCCTTGTCAGTCCATTCCGAGTTGACCGCGATCAAGCGAGAGAGTTATTTGCTAAAGGAAAGTTCATTGAAGTTTGGGTCAATACACCTGCCGAACTCTGTGCTCAACGAGATCCTAAAGGCTTGTATAAGAAAGCGGCAGCTGGAGATTTACCGAACATGACAGGTATTGGACAAGAGTATGAAGCGCCACTTAGTGCTGAAGTTAAATTAGATGGAACTCTAGAATTGAAAGTTAACACCGAAATCATTCTGGAGATTGCAAAATGATGACCTGGTTGCCCTTCGCGCTAGCTGGCGCAGTAGCCCAATTGGTTGATGGCTCACTGGGCATGGGCTTTGGTTTAACAAGTTCGACCCTTCTCTTGACCCTTGGCGCATCTGCCGCTGTTGCTTCAGCTGCCGTTCATTTTGCAGAAATTGGTACAACTCTTGCCTCTGGTGTATCCCATTGGCATCGCGAAAACGTAGATAAAAAAATACTTA
>JAURGA010000009.1 GCA_030834095.1 Candidatus Nanopelagicales bacterium
AACAGCGCGCGAAATCGCAGCACTAGGCAATTGGGATGGCAAGGCGCTAGCTTTCGAAAAGACTTCTGAAGTGAAGCCAGTTATTTCCGAAGAAATGCTTCATTTAACATCCTGGCGCTTGTTATTGGATCTCGGAACTTTGCAAGATGGTGAGGCAAACTTAGCCGGAACCGCGCGTAAAGCCACTGCGCGAATTTCAAAGACTAGAGCCAACAAGCTTGGTGTTAATGATGGCGAACTTATTTCGATCTCCTCAGATTTAGGATCGCTAAAACTTCCAGTTGAAATTAGTGAAATGTCTGATGATGCAATTTGGGTGCCACGTAATTCAATTGATTCCCAAGTAATTCCAAATCTAGGATTCGTTAACGGCCAAGTAACGGTGGTAAAAGCATGACTAATGCCGAAATAATTGCTACCGATCCAGGTTGGATAACTCTTGTAAAGGGGTTACTAATATTTGCAGTCTGCGTATTAGCGACTCTTATGTCAGTTTGGGGAGAGCGTCGCCTAGTTGCTCGAATGCAACAACGCATGGGCCCTAACCGAGTTGGCCCATTTGGCTTAATTCAAGCTTTAGCAGATGGTGTGAAGCTTGCGCTAAAGGAAGATTTGATTCCTAAAGCGGCAGATCGCATCGTCTTTGTTGTTGCACCAATCATTAGCGTCACAACTTGTTTCATGGCATTTGCAGTCATTCCGCTATCTGGCCCAGTAAATCTCTTTGGGCATGAAACCGTAATGCAGATGACCGATATTCCAGTCGGAGTTCTGTATGTCTTTGCGATTGCTTCAATTGGTGTTTACGGAATAGTTCTAGCGGGTTGGTCATCAGGATCTACATATCCATTACTTGGTGGCCTGCGTTCTAGCGCCCAAGTGATTTCTTATGAAATTGCTATGGGGCTCTCACTTGTAGCGGTCTTTATTTATTCCGGCTCAATGTCGACAGCAGAAATAGTTTCAGCACAGAGCCAGTGGTGGTTCTGTGTAACACTATTTCCTTCCTTTGTTATTTTTGCCATTTCTATGGTCGGCGAAACCAACCGTGCACCATTCGATTTCGCTGAAGCTGAAGGCGAACTTGTTGGTGGTTTCCATACCGAATATTCATCCCTTAAATTTGCGCTCTTTTTCTTAGCAGAATATGTAAATATCGTTGCAGTCTCTGCGCTTGCAACAACCCTCTTCTTTGGCGGATACCGCGCACTGCCTGGTCTTGGCTTTACTGAAAGCTGGCTAGGAGGTTGGTTCACGGTTTTTTGGTTCTTAGCAAAAGTTGTCTTCTTCTTCTTTATCTTTGTCTGGCTACGTGGAACTCTTCCAAGACTTCGTTACGACCAATTTATGAAATTTGGTTGGAAAGTTTTGATTCCATTCTCCTTAATTTGGATTCTGATTGTTTCAACTCTACGAGTTCTCTCACAACAAGGTGCACCTCGCTCAGTATTGATTGGCTTCAGCTTTGGAATTGTTCTCCTTGTTCTGGCAGGTTCTAGTCTCTTCGAATCTTCAAAGAAACGTAGAGCCCAAGAAGATGAATTGGGTGAAGTAGCGGTGCCAAGTTTCCCAATTCCCGCGATTCCAGGAAAATCAATGAGAATAGAACGGAGCAAATAAATGGATAATCCTTTAACTCCGCGTTCAAATGATCTCGGTCTAACCGCAGCTGCAAAGGCAAATGCCCCAATAGAAAGCCAGGAGGCCAAGACTTTTGCCAAGCAACTGCAAGGTTTCTGGGTGACTTTCAAAACTATATTTAAGAAACCTAATACCGTTCAATATCCTGAGGAAAGAGAACCAACTGCAGAACGTTTTCATGGGCGACATCAATTAAATCGCTATGACGATGGACTTGAAAAATGTATTGGCTGCGAACTTTGTGCCTGGGCCTGTCCGGCCGATGCAATTCTTGTCGAAGGTGAAACAAATACAGATGATGAGCGATATTCGCCAGGAGAGCGCTATGGCAAGGTCTATCAGATAAATTATCTGCGTTGCGTTTTCTGCGGACTCTGTATTGAAGCTTGCCCTACTCGCGCACTTACTATGACAAATGAATATGAACTTGCGGACGAATCTCGCGCTAAATTAATTTTCGAGAAGGAAGATTTATTGGCTCCTTTAAAATCTGGAATGTTGCAACCACCTCATCCAATGGTTCCAGGAACAACCCATATTGATTATTACCGCGGTGATATAAAGGGTGGATCTAATGGATAGCTTCGCAATTGAGGTAGGAAGAACACTTGCCCCTGAGGCAACTCTCTTCTGGATACTTGCACCGCTTGCTGTGGTCGCTGCTCTTGGAATGCTCTTTGTAAAGAAAGCAGTTCATTCTGCCCTGCTCTTGGCTTGGGTCATGGTTACCTTGGCGATTTTTTATATCGCTCAAGATGCACTCTTCCTCGGAATTGTTCAGATAATTGTTTACACCGGTGCTGTAATGATGTTGTTCTTATTTATTCTGATGCTAGTTGGCGTTGATTCTTCAGATTCACTAGTCGAGAATATTCGTGGCCAGCGGCCCCTAGCTATCACAGCTGCAATAGGGCTAAGTGGATTGCTGGTTTCATTAATAGCCCGCGCAAATCTTGGTGTTGAAGCAGTTGGCTTAAGAGGCGCAAATTCAGGCGGCAATGTCGAAGGTATTGCACAAGAGTTATTTACTAATTATGTCTGGGCCTTTGAAGTAGTTTCTGCGCTCTTGATTACTGCCGCCGTTGGCGCAATGGTTCTAGCACACAGCAACCCAGCTAAATCCCGCACCGCACAACGCGACCAATCAATCGCTAGATTCCGTGGCACTTCACTTGCAACTGCAGCTGGACTTCCAAGTTCAGGAGTTTATGCACTTCATAATGCAGTCGATGTTCCTGCTCTTTTACCTGATGGTTCACCAGCGTCTTCTTCGATTTCGGCGACTCTTGAGGCTAGAGGCGACATGTTGTCCTCGAAACCATTCGAACTTGAAGTGAAGAAAGAGGAGGAAGATTAATTGGATATCTCAAATTACATTTATCTTTCTGCGATCCTCTTCACTATTGGCGCAATTGGAGTAGTAGTTCGCAGAAATGCAATCGTGGTATTTATGTGTATTGAATTGATGTTGAACGCCGCGAATTTAGCCTTTGTAACCTTCTCAAGAATTCATGGAAATCTTGCTGGTCAAGTTACTTCATTCTTTACTATGGTTGTTGCAGCTTGCGAAGTTGTAGTTGGTCTCGCGATTATCGTTGCGATATATCGCTCCCGTCGATCAGCATCTGTTGATGATGCTAGTTTGTTGAAGCGCTAATGACTATAAGTACAAATTTAGTTTATTTCATCGCACTTCCACTATTCAGTTCTGGCTTGCTGCTTCTACTAGGCCGGAAAGCCGATAAGTGGGGACATATCTTTGCGACGCTAGTTTCTGCATCAGTCTTTATTATTGGTGTAATTGAATTTTTCGCGATGCAAAGCCGCGAAGGTGAAGCCCGCGCTGCTACCCAGAAACTTTTTGAATGGATTTCAGTTGGCTCTTTCCAGGTTGATGCTGGGCTACTTCTAGACCAACTTTCTATCTGTTTTGTGCTGTTAATTTCAGGCGTCGGAACCCTTATACATATCTATTCAATCGCATATATGTCCCACGATCGTGATCGCCGTCGATTCTTTGCCTACCTAAATCTCTTTATTGCAGCGATGTTGCTGCTTGTATTGGGAGATTCATATCTAAACCTTTATGTAGGTTGGGAAGGCGTAGGCCTTGCTTCCTACCTATTGATTGGTTTCTGGAATGAGAAACCAGCATATGCAGCTGCCGCAAAGAAGGCATTTGTTGCGAACCGAGTTGGCGATGTTGGTTTATCACTCGCAATCATGATTGCATTTACGCAATTTGGAACCGTAACTTTTGCCGGTGTTAAGGAAGGTGCATCTGGTGCATCTGCCGGCGCACTTACCGCGATCGGTGCAATGCTCTTGCTAGCAGCCGCCGGCAAATCGGCGCAGTTCCCACTGCAATCTTGGCTTGGCGATGCAATGGCTGGACCAACCCCAGTTTCTGCACTTATCCACGCCGCTACCATGGTTACCGCAGGCGTGTATCTGATAACTCGCTCTAACTTTATTTTCGATGCTTCACCAACTGCTCAATTGATGGTTGTCATCGTTGGCGCAATAACACTTTTGTTTGGTGCGCTGATCGGAACTGCTAAAGACGATATTAAGAAGGCGCTAGCAGCTTCGACAATGTCACAGATTGGCTACATGATTCTTGCTACCGGACTTGGTCCAATTGGATATGCATTCGCAATCATGCACTTGATCACCCACGGTTTCTTCAAGGCTGGTTTGTTCCTTGGCGCCGGTTCAGTAATGCATGGGATGAATGATGAAGTAAATATGCGACGTTATGGCGCTCTTCGAAAGGTTATGCCAATCACGGCCGCAACATTTGGGCTTGGTTATTTAGCAATTCTTGGGGTCCCGCCATTCGCTGGCTTTTATTCAAAAGATAAAATTATTGAAACTGCATTTGATTCCGGCGGAATTCAAGGAATACTTCTTGGAATCATCACGCTTCTTGGCGCTGGGATAACTGCTTTCTACATGACGCGTGTAATGGTTTTAACATTTACCGGAACTAAGCGCTGGGATGAAAAAGCTCGTCCACATGAGTCACCATTCTTAATGTGGGCTCCGATGGCAGCTCTGGCAGTTGGATCAGTTGCATCAGGATTCCTACTTAACTCTGGAAGCGCTCTAGTCAATTGGCTTCAACCCGTTGTAAACGAAAATCAAGAATATCATTCCGAGCATCTGTTACCTCCAATCGTCGTTTCAATAATGGCGCTGACAGTGGTTGCAATTGGTGTTGCAATTGCAGTTATCAAATACCGGACAGTTCCAGTTGTTGCGCCTGAAAATGTTTTAGGAATTACCAAAGCTGCGCGCAAAGATCTTTACCAAGATTCCTTTAACGAAGCGATATTTATGCGCCCAGGACAGAAGTTGACTGCCGGACTCGTAAATACAGATTACAAAGTTGTTGACGGTTTGGTTCGATTAGTTGGTTGGGTAGTTCAAATTTCTGCATCGAATCTGCGAAATATCCAGAATGGATATGTCCGAAGCTATGCCCTGATTATGGTTCTAGGCGTAATTGCTTTGATCGCAGCAGTTTGGATGGTAACGCTATGAGTATCTTGACATCTCTACTACTGCTTCCATTATTTGGTGCTTTAGTGGTTGGATTTTTACCAGCCAGCAATGCCAAGTTGGTTAAGCAAGTAGCACTCGCCTTCTCCTTATTAGTGGCTCTCGTTTCAATAGTTATGGCGCTAAGTTTTGATCGAAATAACAGTGCAATGCAATTTACTGAAGTCCGCACTTGGATTTCGGCATTTAATATTAATTATGCAGTCGGCATTGATGGCATGGCTCTTGTGCTTATCTTGATGACAACAATTTTGGTTCCAGTAGTTTTCCTTGCGGGCTGGAACGAATCCGAGAATGGCCGTTGGAATGTAAAGGTTTTCTATATTTTGTTATTGATTCTTGAAACCATGATGATCGGGGTTTTCTCAGCCACTGATGTATTCCTCTTCTATGTAATCTTTGAAGCCATGCTTCTACCGGTTTACTTCCTTATTGGTGGCTATGGTTCTGGCGAACGCGCTGCAGCAGCCATGAAGTTCTTGCTTTACAGCCTCTTTGGCGGATTGCTGATGTTGGCTGCAGTTATTGGTCTTTACATTATTTCTGTCAATCAAGGTGGCGCAACTTTCGATATCGCCAGACTGTCACAGTTGAGTATTGATTCGACCACTCAGAATTGGCTCTTCCTAGGATTCTTCATCGCCTTCGCAATTAAGGCACCACTCTGGCCATTTCATACCTGGCTTCCAACTGCTGCAACGTCTGCGACAGCGGGAACTTCAACGCTACTACTTGGCGTTCTCGACAAAGTTGGAACTTACGGAATGATCCGCTTCTGCATGAGCTTCTTCCCTGATGCAACAAAGACTTTTACACCAGCGATTATTACCTTGGCCGTAATTTCAATTCTTTACGGCGCCTTCTTAGCAATTGGCCAGAAAGATATAAATTCGCTCATTGCATTTACTTCTATCTCGCACTTTGGCTTTATAACACTAGGAATTTTTGCTCTAACTTCTCAGAGCTTAACTGGTGCAATTTTCTACATGGTCAATCATGGATTCGGAACTGCAGCGCTATTCCTAACAGCAGGATGGATGATTAAACGTCGCGGGTCTTCGCAGATTGCAGACTTTGGTGGCTTACAACGAGTAGCACCAGTCCTTGCTTGGTCCTTCTTTATAGCTGGACTTTCCGCACTAGCGCTTCCAGGGTTATCAAGCTTTGTTAGTGAATTCTTAGTTCTTCTTGGCGCTTTTGCCAAGTATCCAGTAGCAGCAATTCTTGGAACGCTTGGAATTATCCTTGCTGCACTCTATGTTCTACTAGCCGTTCAGCGCGCAATCCATGGCGAAACTCCTGCTTCAAGTGCAGGGATATCAGATTTAAACCTTCGAGAGAAAATTGCAATCGCTCCAGTTATTGCGATTCTGGTTCTACTTGGTTTTTATCCAAAACCAGCGCTAGAAGTAATTAATCCAACCACTCAGACAATTATGACAAATGCCGGGGTAAGCGATCCAGCAGCAAAGGTGGTGAAGTAAATGTTATCTGCACCTAATTTGGATTACGAACTACTGGCACCAATCATGATTATTCTTGGGGGAGCCTTAATCGGTGTTTTGATTGAAGCATTCGCGAAGCCAGCCTGGCGCGCTAGATTGCAACTAGTCATCTCGCTCGCAGCAATCGTAATCTCATTCAATCAACTTGTTCGCGTAAGAAATGATGGTTCATCAATCGCTGCAGTTACATCTGTCTCGGTCGATGGGGCAGGAATGTTTCTGCAGGGGGCAATATTAATTTTTGCATTCCTCGGAATCTTAGTAATCGCAGACCAAGATAATTTTGCACCTCAAGCATCTGCGCTACCTGGATCGGCAGAAGAAGCTGCGGCTATCCAAGCGGGCAAACAACAGACCGAAGTATTTCCACTCACCATGTTCGCAGTTGCTGGAATGATGTTATTTCCGGTTGCAACAGATTACATAACTCTCTTTGTGGCCTTAGAAGTTCTCTCACTCCCACTTTATTTAATGGCCGGATTATCCCGACGTCGCAGATTGCTCTCACAGGAAGCAGCGCTTAAATACTTCTTGCTAGGTGCATATTCATCAGCATTCTTCCTTTTTGGTGCCGCACTTCTCTACGGTTATTCCGGAACTATCTCGTTAAATGGCCTAACAGATGCGATTCGCGGGAACACTGGAAACGATGTGTTCTTGCTACTTGGAATCATTTTTCTCTCAGTTGGACTTCTGTTTAAAGTTGGCGCAGTTCCATTTCATTCGTGGAAGCCAGATGTTTATCAAGGAGCGCCAACACCAATTACTGGATTTATGGCAGCGGCAACAAAAGCTGCAGCCTTCGGCGCTACTTTAAGAATTTTCTACTTAGGTCTAGATGCTGCGCAAACAAGTTGGAAACCATTTATTGCAGTGATTTCAGTAATCACGATGATTGTTGGATCTTTAGCTGCCATCTCACAGCGAGATATGAAGCGGATGTTGGCATATTCTTCAATCGCACATGCTGGCTTTGTTCTCACCGCAATTGTGTCGCTAAGTGAGAACGCACTCAGCGCATCTCTCTTCTATCTCTTTGCATATGGTGTCGCCACAATTGGCGCATTTGCAATTATTACTATCGTTCGAGATTCTGCTGGTGAAGTGAGTGATGTGAATAGATGGATTGGCCTCGGGAAGAAATCTCCATTGGTCGCCTCCGTATTCTCACTATTCTTATTGAGTTTTGCTGGAATTCCTCTCACTAGCGGCTTTGTCGGTAAGTTCTCAATCTTCTCCGCAGCTTATGAATCTGGAAATATCATGCTGGTCGTAGTTGGAGTTCTTTCTAGCGCAATCGCAGTCTTCTTCTATCTGCGAGTGATCTTGATGCTCTTCTTTACTGATGCAACGAATGATTCAATCTCAGTTGTCATTCCCTCAATTCTTACAAGAATTTCAATTTCAATCAGTGCAATATTTACAATTATTCTTGGAATAGCACCTTCACTTCTCTTTGATATCGCGCAAGACTTCGCCTACTTCTTACGCTAATGGCAAAAATCGGAATTCCGGATATTGATCCGAGGCTTGAAAAGGATCTCCTGGCTTCTATGGCTGAAGTTGAGGTGCTATTGCGTGGATCTATTGAGGGTAAATATCCATTAGTAATTGAGACTTCAAGACACTTAGTTGATGCTGGCGGAAAGCGTTTACGTCCACTCTTGACCCTAATTGCATCTCACTTCGGAGATCCAAGGGCACATGGGATTATCGAAGCTGCTGTTGTCTGTGAATTAACACATCTTGGAACGCTTTATCACGATGATGTAATGGATGAAGCGCCGCTTCGCCGAGGTGTTGAAAGTGCTAACAATCGCTGGAACAACACAGTTGCGATTCTTACTGGCGATTATCTATTTGCAAAGACTTCTCAGCTCTTGGCCGACCTTGGCCCAGAGGCAGTGCGTCTACAAGCACTTACATTTGAAAGATTAGTTATTGGTCAGATTATGGAGACTCAAGGATCAAGCACAAATAAAACGGCTTTAGAGCATTACCTAAGCGTCGTATCCGATAAAACTGCTTCACTTATTTCAGCCAGCGCCAGATATGGTGCAATGATTTCTGGGGCCGATGAAAAGATTACGGATGCCTTAACAAAATTTGGTGAGGAAATTGGAACTGTGTTTCAGCTTGCAGATGACATCATCGATATTGCGAGTGATTCAAAGGAATCAGGAAAGACGCCAGGAACCGATCTTCGCGAGGGGGTTCCAACACTCGTTACTTTATTTATTCTGGAATCAGAAGACCCAGCGGATGCCGAATTAAAGAAGATTCTCTCTGCTCCGATAGTAGATGAAACTATTGTTCAACAAACTATTCTGACGCTTCGAAGCCACAGTGCCTTAACTAAGTCTCGAGAATTAGTTGCTGGTTATGGCAGATCTGCGCAGAAACATTTAGAGATACTTCCAGAAGGTCCAGCTAAAGCCGCCCTAGTCGGGCTGAGCCAAGCGGTTATCTCGCGTACTTCCTGATTTAATCAAATCATATCCAAGCGCTATTAGAGCCACCCAGATAAAGACGAAACCAATCCATCTTGCACTAGGCATTGGTTCATGACGCAAGAACACCGCAAGCATAAACTGAATTGTTGGTGTTAAATACTGCAGCAGCCCAATCATCGTAAATGGAATTCTGGTAGCCGCACCGTTGAAAAGTAGTAGCGGAACCGCAGTAACAACACCCGCGCCAATTAGAAGAAGGGTTAGACCAACACCATTTCCAAATTGACCTTCACCACGTTCGCCAAGCCAGATTAGGTAAGAACCATAGAAAACCGAAGCAATGAGCGTTTCGATAGCAAGACCCTGTAGTGATCCCAAATTGATCTTCTTTTTAACAACGCTATAAGAGCTCCAGGAGATTGCTAGTGCAAATGAGATCCAAGGTGGACGACCATAATCAAGAGTAAGAATAATTACGCCAATAGTCGCGACAATAAAGGCAATCCATTGAATTTTTCGAAGCTCTTCTTTAAAGGCGAGAATTCCCAATAACACGAGAAGAATTGGCTGCATGTAATAACCGAGGGAAGCTTCGACTATCTGCTCATTGTTTACCGCCCAGATGTAGGTAAGCCAATTAACGGAGATAAAAGCCGCAGCCGAGGTAAATTTCCAGAAAACTCCGGGGGAGAGCATCAAGGCAAAAGTGGATCTAAGTTGGTGTCCTATCGCTAGTGCAATTACGCAGAAAACTAAGGACCAGACTGATCGATGAGAGACCATTTCCAAAGATGTAGCTGGTTGAAGCAGCGGCCAATAAAGTGGGAATAATCCCCATAGCGTGTAAGAAGAGAATCCGTAGATAAGACCGAGACGAGTTTTACTCACGAATTAACGATAATTCGTAAATTGAACTGCAAAATCTAACTTCTGCTCTTTTATAAGTGCCATTGTGTCTTGTAGATCATCACGAGATTTACTAGTTACTCGAAGTGTTTCGCCCTGAATCTGAGTCTTTACAGATTTTGGACCTTCATCACGAATTATCTTTGCCAACTTTTTAGCATTCTCGGTAGAGATACCCTCTTTAAGTGTGCAGGTAATCTTGTAAATCTTTCCACTTAGTTCTGGGTCAGTTGATTCAAGATGCTTCAAAGATACTTGGCGCTTAATTAACTTATCCTTAAACACTTCGAGGACAGCTTTGGCTTTCTCTTCAGACTGGCCTTCAATCAAAAATTTATCTCCAGATTTTTCAATCTTGCTATCTGTGTTCTTGAAGTCGAAACGCGTTGCAATTTCACGATCTGCTTGGTTGAATGCGTTATCTACTTCCATGTGATCAACTTCAGAGACAATATCGAAACTTGAATCAGCCAATTTAAGACCCCTTTACTCATGAACGATTTTCTAGAATTCACATATTCTACTGTGCGCAATTGTAGGGTAAATTGTGCTCATGATTCGGAGCACTCGTAAATTCCCGAGCCTCCCATATTTTTGGTCGTTAATCGATTGGTCTCTTCCTTCGTTAAATCCATACAAAGGCAGATTACTTCGGGCACAAACCATCGAAGATATAGCGCAAATAGCAAAAGAGCGAACCCCTGAAGTGGTATTTGATTATGTCGAGGGTGGCGCAGTTGATGAAATTGCATATGCCAGAACTCGAAATGCATTCAATAGAATCGAATTTAACACGCGGGTTATGCGCGATGTTTCAAAGATTGATACATCTGAAAAGATTTTAGGCAAGGAAGTAGATATTCCAATCTGCTTTGCGCCCACCGGTTACACCCGACTAATGCACCATGTTGGTGAGCCTGCAGTTGCGAACGTGGCAAGCAAAAAGAATTTGATCTATGCCTTATCAACCATGGGAACAACTTCACCAGCTGAACTAGCAGAAGCAGTTCCAAATTCAAGACGCTGGTTCCAACTTTATATAATGAAAAATCGCAGCGATAGCTTGGCGGTAATTAAGCAGGCAAAAGATAATGGCTTCGAAGCTTTAGTTTTGACTGTTGATACTCCGGTTCCCGGACTCCGTTATCGCGATAACCGCAACGGCTTAACCGTGCCACCAAAAATCCGTCTTAACACAGTTTTTGCAATTGCCCGTAAACCAATCTGGTGGCTTAATTTATTCACTACTGGAAAATTAGAATTTGCGGCCTTTCGGGGCTGGGACAAACCTTTATCTGAACTTGGCGGATTAATTTTTGATCCATCCACAACCATGAAAGAAATTACCTGGTTGCGTTCAGTCTGGAAGGGCCCAATTATTGTTAAGGGCGTTCAAAGTGTTGAAGATGCAAAGGCCATTGCAAAACTTGGAGTTCAAGGAATCATTCTTTCTAATCATGGTGGTCGACAATTTGATCGCGGCCAAGTGCCACTTGAAATACTTCCAGAAGTTGTAAAAGCTGTCGGAAACAAAGTTGAAATCTATATTGATGGTGGAATCATGTCTGGCCTTGATGCCCTAGGAGCAATCGCTCTTGGTGCAAAAGCTGTATTCATCGGTCGTGCCTATTTATATGGCGCTATGGCCAATGGTGAAGCCGGGGTAGAGCAAGTGATTGAAATTATGCGCAAAGAATTTGAAAATGGAATGGCGCTTTCTGGCGCGACCAATATTGCCGAAGTTCGCAAGAATGGTGCTCGAATTAGGAATTAGTAAGAGCGCCGCTTAATAAGGTAATCTACGCAAGCCGTAAAACCCTGGCGGGTTGCCCGAGCGGCCAATGGGAGGGGACTGTAAATCCCCCGGCTCTGCCTTCGAAGGTTCAAATCCTTCACCCGCCACCATAGTTACAAAGCCGATGTATTTCTGTAAATCCCCATACCTTCGAAGGTTCAAATCCGCACGCCAGGCCACCAGCAAGATATACGAGTATGCGCGTTAAAATTCCCAGATGGCAAAAGCAATTGTTATTGGCGCTGGAGTAATCGGCTGTTCAATCGCATTTGAAATGGCCGCTCAGGGTTATGAAGTTATTGCAGTAGATAAAGCACAAGGCCCAGGACAGGGATCAACAAGTGCTTCCAGTGCGGTAGTTCGATTTAATTATTCAACCTTCGATGCAGTTGCCCTTGCTTGGGAGTCATTTCATTGCTGGAAAAATTGGCCAGGACATCTTGGTGAAAAACAAGAGCGCTATTCAAAGATGATAGATGTTGGTGTGGTTATGTTGGACGCACCAGTAATTTCAGGCGAGAAAACATCACAACTATTTGATGCCGTTGGAATTCCATATGAAGTTTGGAATTCAACGGACTTGTCGAAGAATGTGACTGGAATTGATGCTGGTAAGTATTGGCCGCCTAAGAAATTAGATGACGATGGATTTTGGGAGGATGCCAAAGAGCCACTTGGCGCAATCTTTACTCCAAATGGTGGTTATATTGATGATCCTTTGCTTGCTACTGAAAATTTGGCGCAAGCTGCACTTAGTGCCGGAGTAACATTTCGCTTTAATAGTAAGGTAACAAAAATACTTCGTGAAAGAAATAAAGTTACTGGTGTAGAACTTGATGGCAGTGAAAAGATTCTGGCAGATATAGCCATAAATGCAGGTGGACCTTGGTCTAATCGCATCAATGAGCTTGCTGGTGTTGGGCAAGATTTCACAATTTCGGTAAAACCAATGCGGCAAGAAGTCCATCAGATAAACACCCCAATGAATTTACTTCCTGGTCCAATAGTTGGTGATTTAGATCTTGGGACTTACATGAGATCTACGCCAACTGGATCAACTCTTATTGGTGGGACCGAACCAGAGTGTGATCGGCTTGACTGGGTTGATGATGTTGAAGCAGTAAATCTAAATAGAACTAAAGAGTTATTTGAAGCTCAAGTAACTCGGGCAGCACGAAGATTTCCTGCTCTAAAGATTCCAAATTCACCTTCGGGTATTGCTGGTATTTATGATGTAGCAGCGGACTGGACGCCAATTTATGACCGAACTGAACTTGATGGATTCTTTGTAGCAATAGGGACAAGTGGAAATCAATTTAAGAATGCGCCGATGGTTGGAAAGCTAATGACAGAGTTGGTCGATGCAGTCAGAGCGGGCCGAGACCACGATGTAGACCCGGTGAAGGTTCGCACAGAACGCACTGGCAATGAGATAAACCTGGGGGCCTTTTCGCGTAAACGATTATTTAATGCAGATAACACCGGAACTGTGATGGGTTAATAACTTAAACCCAATCTAAAACCTACTTAGTAAGTAATTGTTTCAACCGATCTTGTTATTGATTCCATGAATTCAATGTCAGGAACAACTCCGATTCCAATACCGCTCGGGACTTCGATATATCCATCAACCATTTCAAATGGGGTTGTTATATCTTTTTTGAAAAATCTCGATGATGCTGAAGTATCGCCAGGCAAAGAAAATCCAGGTAGAGCAGCCAAAGCTAGATTTGCTGCACGTCCGATGCCAGTTTCTAGCATTCCACCGCACCACACAGGTATCGATCTTGCTAAACAGTAATCATGGATTTTAACCGACTCAAGGTATCCACCAACACGTCCAGGTTTTATGTTAATTATTGAAGTGGCTTCTAATTCGAGAGCATCTTGAGCTGATGACAGGGAGATTATTGATTCATCTAAACATACTGGCGTTGACATAACCTTTGCTAACTGCGCGTGGCCCAGAATGTCATGTTCATCTAATGGCTGTTCAATCAGCAGCAAATCAAATTCATCTAGCCTCTTTAAAAGCTGCGAGTCACTTCTTGAATATGCTTGATTTGCATCTACCTGAAGTGGTTTATCAGGGAAAAGTTCTCGTATTCTTCTTACTGGCTCGACATCCCACCCCGGTTCAATTTTTAATTTGATTCGCTTGTAGCCGGCTTCTACATATGAAGTCACTTCATCAACTAGCGCTTCAATCGACGGCGCAATTCCAACCGAGACTCCGCAGGGAACCTTTGTTTTATTTGCGCCAAGGTAGGTTGCAAGTGAAATGCCAGAGATTTTCAACTGCGCATCGAGAAGAGCGGTTTCTAGGGCAGCTTTAGCCATCTGAGCACCAAGGAAAGGCTTTAGATGAGAAGCAACGCTCTCGGCTTGAATATCGCCAGCTTTATTGAGCGCAGGTATCAAGAACTCTCGCATAGTTTCCAAACATCCTGAAATATATTCGGGCGAATAAAGCGGCACCGACATTGCTACGCATTCAGACCAGCCGATGATTCCATCTTCGGTTGTAATTTTTAAGATTAAAACTTCGCGATCAGATTGAGTGCCAAATGAAGTTCTAAATGGCCTGACAAGAGGCAAGTAAATTCTCCGAAGTTCGTACTCAAGTATCTTCACTATTTCCCACTCTCAACATTGGAAAGAATATAACCGTGAGCATTTGAAAAACCAATAACCCTATAACCATTATCGAACGCAGTCAGAAATTCTGTTCTTACGCGCAAGCGCTCGGCCATCGCCTCGTCAACGCTCTTGGCTCTTAACGCAACAATATCTTCAGGTATTGCAATTCTTATCGCACCTTTGGGAATCTCAACTAAATCATCTGAAGATTGTGGGGCGCCATTCGTAACGCGCCACTTCACCATTAGACGATCAGAGGCATCGCCAGCATTTACTAAATCAGTCATGGGACCATAGAAATCTGGAAAATAAGCAGAAATCTCAACTCCAAGCTTCGAGATATTAAATCTTGCATTCTTTCTTATTAGTGGATCAAAGGTCCATGAAATAAAAGGGATTTCTCTCTCGAGCGCCCAATTAAATTGATGGTATTTCATTAACGCACCAATACCCAGGTCTCGACTTTCCGGCATCACCGCCGACATATGTGAATGCAGATGTGTTCCACCATTGATTCCAATGAAACCAAAAGTTGCTCCAAGAATTTCATCGCCACTAAATGCTCCAGAAAAATAAGAGCCGTTATGAACGAAGGCTTGCATTAAATTTTCTGGAATCTCGCGGCCACCGCCAGGAATTGGCCAAATCGCATCAAATAAATCTAAGCCCAGATTCTGATCAGAAATACTCACAAGCTCGCGAATAACAATTGGCTCCATGCCAAGAGTCTAACGAACTAAAGCAAGGTGCCTACCTTGGAAGAAACCAGGTTTAATGGATTCCAAAGACAATAGAGTTATGGAAGACTAACTTTATGAGCAGCAAAATTGCCGTTGTTACCGGTGCAGGTGGTGGAATCGGCAGCGCTATAACTGCCCGACTTATAGAAGATAATTTCCACGTCGTATCACTTGATATAAATGGTGAAAACCTTAAAAAACTTGAGTCCAACTTCTCAACCAACATAACTACCTTTATCGTTGATTTGACCTCTGCTGAGAAAATCGCGGAAGTATTTAAGAGCATTAAGGCAAAATTTGGTGGCGTTGATGCCCTGGTAAATAATGCAGGGGATTGTTTTATGTCTGAATTTCCCAATATTCCGGCGCAGGAATTCGATAAACAGATGGCAGTAAATTTCTCCTCCGCTTTTTATTGTTCTCAAGAATCAGTTAAGTTGATGTTAGAGCGCCCAGGAATCAAAAAAATTGTAAATATCTCGTCAAATGGTGCCTACAATTTCGATGTATTTGATCCACCGCACTATCGCGCTAGCAAGGCGGCGATGGATACCTTAACTAAAGATTTGGCCCGCAGATACGCCAGCGAAGGAATCTCGGTAAATTCAATTGCCCCTGCAATGACTGAGTCACCATTATTTAAAGTTCTTAGCGAAGAGATATTGCAGAAAGCTATCTCTCAAATGCCGCGAGGCGTTGCTATGAAACCAGATGAAATTGCGGCATGGGTAAGCTTTCTGATTTCAAGTGCTGGCGATGTTTCTAGCGGAAATGTAATTATTTTAAATCAGGGAAGAGATGTCCGGTAATAAGCGCTAAATTAGTTATAGATTTCAGGGGCTTTTCTTAGCTCTTTCCACTGCTCTGGTCCATGACCATAAATGACATAAGCGCCGTGTTCTTTAGCTAAATCCAATATTCGAATAGCACTCGCTATCGCCTGGGCTGGATCTGTGGCATCTAGGCACCCTTCACTTATCTCAGACTCTCTAGAAATAGCATCACTGGTCAGCAGAATAGACCCGGTATTCGGGAGCGTGAGGAGTATTGATAACTCACCTGGCGTATGCCCTGGCACATGCAGAATTCTAAAGTTGGCTCCAAATTCGACGTCCGAATCAATCAACAGATATTCAGCCTCTGGCCACTCTAAAGGCTTCTTACCTCTCCAATAGATAGGTCGTTCTAGTTCTCTCTCCGCTTTACCCATAATTATTGGCACACCTGGGAATCCATCTATGTTGCCTACATGATCAATATGAGTGTGTGAAATGATTAAATAATCTATATCGTCCTTGGTCAATCCAAGTTTTGCCAATTGAGCTGCAGGTTGGTTGTCGTAAGTAAGTTCCAGAAGCTCGCCGAACTCACCTAAGTTATCTTCTCGCGAAGCTTTTTGTAGATCTTCTGCATACTTCTCTGGAAACCCGGTATCAATAAGAATTCTTTCGCCAGCACTTGTTTCAATTAAGAATCCAGGTATTCCAATAATTCTGCCATTGGCATGAACTGTAAAAAGTCCAAAATCTAGAACAGCCAATGAAATTGGATGGCCAAGTAATTTTCTAGGCGGCAGTGAAGACATGGCTTGAATTTTACTCTTTTCTAATCCAAAAATAGGAAAAAAAATTAGGCCCTAGATTTCCTAGGGCCTAATTTTCAAGATAATCCTTTGCTATCAGATAAAAGCTGACATTTTAGGATTTATTTAGAAACGCACATCCTCGGCATCGTTAGAGCTGATTTTTCCATCAGCTGCAACTTTGTATACGCGGAATAGCGCTCCGCTTGAATCACCGGCTTCATCAAACTTTGCGGTGGTCCAAGCGCCTTGGTAGGTGAAGCTCTTTCCTGCTGCTGCTGCTTTTACAGCTTTTTTTAGCTTGGTCCATGGAATGTTCTTTCCACCCTTAGCGCCTGAAACAGCGCGAAGGCTCTTTGAAATTACTGAGCTCTTGTTGCTCTTTCCATGAATTGCTGCGAGGCAGAGTAGAACTGTTGCATCGTAGCCTGAAGCATCAACGAAAGTTTCCTTTGTTGATGGCTTTGCAGCTTTACGATCAGCCTTCCACTTATCAGCTTTTACACCAATTGACTTTGCAGCAGTACCACTGGCACCAGCCATGATGTCAACACCAATAGTCTTTATAACATCTTCGTTATACATAGCTTCTGTGAAGAATGTCTTCTTTGGGTCCCAATTGCCGGTACGAACCAATGCTGGTCCAACCTTTGCGAAGGTGTCAGGGAAGTCAACGATTACCCAAACATCCGGTGAACCTTCAGTTAGAAGCTTTGCTTCAGAATCAAATGTTGCGTTCTCTGGGTTCCAAAGAACTTTACGTCCGATGTCTCCGCCGCCCTTAACCCATTCGTTAGTTACAACGTTAGCAAGAGCAGTTCCGAATGAATCATTTCTTGCACCAATGCTCAAGGTAACGGTCTTGCCGAACTTCTTCTGAACGGCAGCAACAATTACTTTTCCTTGGAATGCATCTGATGGATATGTGCGGAACAACAAATCCTTATCTGCAAACTTTGTGATTGTAGGGCTTGAAGCTGCAGTTGCAATCATGACCACATTGTTTGGCACAGTCACAGATTGGGCAGCAGAAACTGTAGAACCAGAAGTTAGCGGTCCAACAATTGCATTTACCTTGTTGCTCTTTACAAGCTTGGTTGCTGCTTCAACTGCAAGTGCAGGAGTTGCTTGATCATCTTCTGAAGCAACAATCTTGCAAGTTCCAGCTACATTTGCCTTCTTCATAGCTTTTGTAACTTGCTCTGCGCCAAATTCTGCAGCAGAAGTTAAGCCAATACCATAATCAGCATTTCCACCTGTAAGTGGGTGAATAGTACCGATTCTCATATCAACACCAGCAGCTTGGGCTGGAAGTGAGCCAACAACAAGTGCCGAAGCAACTGCTGAAGCCAATATTACATATTTAGCTTTCATATCTCTCCTAGGTTTAACTTAACTTTTTAGGTTAAGGCAAGTGGCTACATATCGACACAAATGTAACTTTAATTGTAGAAAAATAATAGGGTTCCTCCAGGATATTTTGAAAAAGTGATAGGAATTCGAGAATATCTACGCGGAGAAGTTATAACTTTTTGGTAACAATTACTTTTTACCGAGATAAATCCCTACGATTTCTGGGTCATCCACCAGGTCTGATCCCACACCTTCGTGACGGTTACGCCCCATATCGAGAACATATCCGTAATCAGAAATTGCTAGTGCGCGACGTGCATTCTGTTCTACCATCAAAATTGTCACACCTGAGCGGTTGATCCGAACCAGGTCATCAAACAATTGATCAACTAGTGCAGGTGCTAAGCCAGCAGAAGGTTCATCTAGCAACAAAATACTAGGTGAAGACATAAGTGCTCTGGCCATAGCTAACATTTGTCGCTGACCTCCGGACAAAGTTCCGGCACGATCCCTAAATCTCTTCTTTAAATCAGGATAACTTCCGTAAATCTCTTCGCGAATTTCATCTAAAGACCTATTTGTGAAATTTACATATCCAACTTCAAGATTCTCATCAATGCTTAAAGCCGGGAAAGTGTTATCAATCTGAGGCACATAGCCCACGCCAATTTTAGATAGGTTGTGAGGCTTTGTTGCAAGCACATCAATAGCAACACCATCCTTATTCAGCGTCACCGAACCAGATGTAACTTTTGCGATTCCATAGACTGCTTTTAATATGGTGGATTTTCCTGCCCCATTTGGTCCTACGATCGTGACAATATTCTTTTCAGGCACATTAATGGATACACCATTTAGGATTTGGATATCACCATAACCGCCTTGCAAGTTTGAAACAGCGAACAATGGGTTATTTGCATTATTCATGGCAATCTACGCATCCTTTCGGCGAGAGCCTAGATAGGCATCAATAACTAAATCATTTTCGTAGATTGAATTAGGCAAGCCATCTGCAATTATCTTTCCATCGGCCATCACAATAACTCGATCTGAAATATTCATTACAGTTTCTAGGTCATGTTCAATTAACAAGAAGGTGATTGACTGCTCTTTTCTAAGTGCAGCCAATACGGTTAAAAGTTTCTCTACCAAGGTTGGATTTACCCCGGCAAATGGTTCGTCTAGAAGCAACATCTTTGGGTCTGCCATCAAAGCTCTAGATAAATCAAGAAGTTTGCGTTGGCCACCTGAAAGAATTCCAGCATATTCATCGGCAAACTTGGTCAGTCCAACTTGGTCAAGTCGGCGCATCGCCTCTTCTCGAGCCTTTGTTTCAAAAGATTTACGTGCTCGTGGATTTAGAAAGCCCATCAAGTTATCTCCGGGATTACCTTGAACCGCCATCATGAGATTTTCGGCAACGGTAAGTCTTCTAATTACTTTTGCTCCTTGGAAGGTGCGCACCAAACCCTTCTGGGCAATCTTGTGTGCGTGGATTGATTGAATAGCTTCGCCCTTAAAGATGATCTCACCGGAGCTAACTTTGTTCATCCCACTTAACAGATTGAAGAGAGAGGTTTTACCCGCGCCATTTGGCCCAATAACAGAGGTAAACGAATTTTCCTTTATGCTAAAGCTAACGTCCTGAACTGGCTTAACACCACCAAAACTTACTGAAATATTTCTTACATCCAAGACTGCTGATTCAATTGTGTTTGTATTTTCCATGCTTACTCCAGAATCATTTCTTGGCGCTTACCAAATAAGCCTTGAGGTCTTTTGACCATAAGCAAGACGATAACTAGACCAATCAAGAAGACGCGAAGATATGCTCGTTCTGGGGATGAGAGGAGTGAGAGCGGCCAAAATTCCAAGAATCTTGTTGCGCCGTAGAGAAAACCGAAGAAAATTGCGGCCACAAAGAGCCCTTTCACGCGAGTGGATCCGGCGAGAATCAGAATCATCCAGCCGTAGAAAGTTACGATTCGGAGGAAATCTTCCGGGGCCAGTAGCGCAAATTGCACCGCCCAGAAGACTCCTGCAATTCCACCAAAGACCGAACCAATAATCAGGGTTTGAAGTCTAAAACGAAAGACATTCTTTCCAAGCGAACGAGGGACATCGTCATCTTCGCGAGTGGCTCGGAGAACTCTTGCCCATGATGTTTTCTGTAACCTTGAAGAGATCCAAATGAATAAGAAGAAAAATGGCCACACAATCAGAACCATTGATAAATCTCGAGAGGCTTCATCGCCAATAATTGGATACAAGCGTTCTGAAATCCAATTTAAAATCACATCTGGTTGTCCGGTGTAGCTTGCAAATCCCTCAGGGCTTGGAATGGCAAGTGTGCCCTGAGTACCGCCAGTGGTGTCATCGCTATTTAGAATCCAGTATCGGACGATTTCAGCGAAGGCGATACTGGCAATTGCAAAGTAATCTCCACTTAACCGTAGCGTTGTTAGACCTAAGAGCGCGCCCAAGAACGCGGCAAGCACAACTCCTAATAGTGCTGCCCACCAAAAACTCCATTGGTATTTAATGACAAGTACTGCGATTGTGTAACCCGAGACTGCCATCATTCCTACATGGCCAAAATTCATGATTCCACCAACGCCATATTGAATTTGAAGCCCTAATGAGAAAACTCCGTAAATACCAGCTAAGGCTAAAACGAAAATCCAAAATCCTGGCTGTATAAATGCTTCCATGGCTTAGACCTTTCTCGCTCGGTAGCCAAAGATTCCTTCAGGCTTGAAGAGCAGGACTAGAACTAGCGTTGCGAAGGCCACAACTGGCTTGTAATTACTTGGGACTCCGCCAAAGAAGATACCTAACTGTGACAGCTCCATAATCAATCCGAGAAGCAATCCACCAGCCAAAGCACCGTAAGCATCACCAATAGTTCCAAGCACTACTGCGGCAAAGAAAGATAAAAGCAAAGTTTCGCCCATTGCATTGTTAAATTGACCTTGAACAAGTCCTTGGAAAACACCAGCGAGTGAGCCCAATGCTCCAGAAATTAACCAAGTCGCCAGAACTACGCGATCCACATTGATTCCTGAAACTGAAGCAAGTCCAGGATTATTGGCATACGCACGCATATCCTTGCCAATTCGTGCTTTAGCGATGAAGAGGGCGATAGTTAAAATTGATGCTGAAGCGAAGATTAAAACCAGTAACTGGGTTTGTGGAATTCGGGCTCCCAAGAAATCATAAGTTTTTAGTATATCAATATTGAATTTACGTGTTTCTGTGCCAAATACAAATTGAATAATTGGTCGCAACATTAGTGCCACGCCAGTCGCGACTAAGAATAGAGCCAGAGTTCCTGCCTTATTACGTCGCAAATTTCGCCATAGAACTAACTCTAAGAACCAACTTATGCCCATACCTGCAAGCATTGAAACAACTATTGAAAGGAAAAAATTTAGTTCTAAAGTAACGCTTAAAAAATAAGTTATGAATGCGCCAAGTGTTAAGAAGTCACCAGCTGCGAAATTTACCAACCTGAGCACGCTGTAAAGAAGCGAAATTCCAACGGCAGCTATTGCAAAGATGCAACCAACAACGAGGCCATTGAAAAAATATTGGATGAAATCTGACATAACTTAAATTTCACTCCTCGCTAGCTAGGTTAAGACGCAAATCTAGTTGCGACAAGGTTGGAAGGTTACCTTTTAACCACAATTCTTTCAATGATTTTTCCTGAATAATCTGCCAAAAAAGTGCTACTCAGGCTAATAGCAGGATTACTTGGAGGGGTTACCTTTGCGCGCAGCGCGAGATAAGAACAAGGCGAAGACGAGTGCCAACACGATTCCAGTATTCACTCCCATTTCGATGAGAGATCTATTGAAATACTCATCTGTCTTCTCCTTCTCCATCGTTAGAGAAGCTCCAACGGTAAGAATGTGTCGAACAGCTGCAATTACGCCGATAATTAGGAAGTTATCAAGTTGGAAAATACCATCTGTGAATCGCACAATAACAGTTCGCATAATTTCTAGAATAATTATGACAAAGAGGATGTCATTGATTCCTTGAATCATTCCGACTGGAAAAAATGGCCGAGTTTCAATTAAACGATTCAAAGTGTAACCAGCAGCCAGAACTGAGATGATAAATAAAATTATTCCAAGAAAGCCATGAAGAATATCTTCGAGCTTGTCGATAAATGTAACTGGAATTAGAGAATCATTTTTTGAAAGCAAACCTCGTACTGATCTGTACCTCATTAGTTCCACCCTTTATAGCTGTACCTAAGGGTAAGTGGAGCCTAAAGCTTGCGCAAGAGATAAAGCGCTTGTGTTGCGCAAGCTTTAGGCTCTCCTTAGAGAGCAAAGTACCAATTTAGCTTCTAGTTAACTAACTTCACCTGAGCGGCGGCGGCGAACGTTATCTCCCCATACTGCAAGGACAATGACGATGCCGGTAATTACATACTGCCACTCTTGTTGAAGCTCAAGAATTCGAAGTCCATTAACCAGAACGGCCATAATCAAGGCACCAATTACGGTTCCGCTGATTGTTCCCTTTCCACCAAGTAGTGAAGTTCCACCAATAATTACAGCTGCAATGGCTTCAAGTTCATATCCAAGACCTAGGTCAGGACGCGCAGATCCAAGTCGTGACGTTAGAACGACTGCTGCAAGGCCAACATATACGCCGCCGATACCATAAATAGCAATAAGCCATTTATTTACGTTAACACCAGATAGTTTGGTAGCTGCTTCGTTAGAGCCAATTGCAAATGTATAACGTCCAATGACGGTTTTATTCAAAAGTATCGCAGCAATAATCGCGCCGACAAAGAGAATCAACACGCCATTTGGAATTTTAGGAATGATATTTCCCTGAGCAATCTCATCCCAACCCTTTACATCGGTAGTGAAGAGAATTGGCTTTAAGTCAGAGATAATCAGAGCTAGACCTTGGGCTGCCTTCATCATCGCTAGAGTGGCGATAAATGGTGGGAGCTTAAGCATCGTAATTAAAAGACCGTTGATCATTCCAAATATGCCTCCGACAATGAGACCTACAAGGATTCCAGCCCAGACATTTAAACTAAGAGCCTGAACAGTCTTACCTACGATAATTGCGACTAGCGCAGTTGCGGTTCCGATAGAGAGATCAATTCCACCAGTAATGATTACAAAGGTGGTTCCGATGGCAAGAAGGCCGATTACTGTGGTGGACATTAAAATTCCGCCAGATACGTTCTGCCATGAAGCGAATACTGGACGCATAATGGTGAAGAAGATAAAGATAGCTACAAGGCTACCTAGAGCGAGGACTCGACCAATTTCACGTTTCACAAAGGCAGAAATTCGGTTTTCGCCCGCTGCTTCATTTTCTGTGGTCTTTACAGCATTTCCTTGTGACATGTCTATCTCTTTTCCTTGTCTCGTTGAAACTCTAAATTAGTCGCGGAATTTTGTGGCATATTGCATTATTTTATTCTGATCTGCATCTTTGTTATCGATTATTCCTGTTAATTTTCCTTCACACATAACTGCAATTCGATCAGACATGCGCAAAATTTCAGGTAGCTCTGAGGAGATCATGATGATTGATTTTCCTTCAGATGCAAGCTTTGTAAGCAACTTGTAAATTTCATCTTTAGCGCCAACATCGATGCCACGAGTAGGTTCATCAAATATCAAGATGTCGCAATCTCTAGTAAGCCACTTCGCAATAACTACTTTCTGCTGGTTTCCACCAGAGAGATTCTTTACATATTGATTCTCAGAAGGGGTGCGGATTGAGAGCTGTTTGATTGATTCTCTAACCATTGCCCCAGCTGGCTTGATCTTCAAGAAGCCAAACTTGTTTGAAAAGGCTGGAATAGAGGAGAGGATTGTATTGAAAGTTAAATTCTGAATTAGGAGCAGACCATATTTCTTTCGATCCTCAGAGAGATAACCGATTCCAGCATTCACCGCATCTGATGGGTTACTGATTTTAATCTCTTTGCCGCGAAGAGTTACTTTGCCGGCAGTTTTTGGATCTGCGCCGATAAGTGCACGGGCAAGTTCAGTTCGTCCGGCTCCCATGAGTCCAGCAAAGCCTAAAATCTCGCCCTTACGAAGTTCGAATGAGACATCACGCAGCAAATTCTGATTCGACATGCCTTCAACACTTAAAACTACCTCGTTGCTCAGTGGGCGCGGATCTGGGCGCTGATCTTGACCTACCTTTCGACCAACCATTAGTGAAATTACCTCTGGGATGGTGGTCTCTGAAGTATTCAAGGTCTTTACATATTCGCCATCTCGCAAGACGGTAATTCGATCTGTGATTTTATTTAACTCTTCGAGGCGGTGTGAGATATATACGACTCCCTTACCAGCAGCTTTGAGGGTACGGATAATTTTAAATAGTGAATCTGTTTCGGCAGGGGTAAGCGATGAGGTTGGCTCATCCATAATAATTACTTCGCCACGGTAAGAAACCGCTTTAGCAATCTCAACCATCTGCTGCTTAGCAATCGTTAGGTCACCCACTCTGTCACTTGGATCAAGAGATAGTTCGAGTTCGGCGAGCAGCTCTCTAGCTGAGCTATTTAACTTAGAATTATTTAGAAATACTCGGCCTCTGCGGCGTTCTTCGCGCCCGATAAAAATATTCTGCGCCACGGTTAGGTCGGGCATCAGGTTTAACTCTTGGTGAATAATGCTGATGCCAAGTCTCTGCGCTTCAATGGGACTAGAAACATTTACCTGGTTGCCCTGGTAATTAATTTTACCGGCATCTTTTTTATAGATTCCAGAGAGAATCTTCATCAGGGTTGATTTACCTGCGCCATTCTCACCCACAATGGCATGTACTTCACCTTTATTTAAATCAAAGCTCACATTGTCTAGGGCTTTAACGCCAGGGAACTCCTTACTTACTCCAGTTAGAGATAGGAGCTGAGTCGTTGCCATTTCTTCCCCCGATACTAGATTCAAACTAGGTAAAACTCTCACGAATAATAAAGCATTATGGCCGGGATTTCTCCCGGCCATAATGGCTAATTTATTACAAAATATTCGATTAGATCGAATTATTCGTAAAGGTTACCAGCGATCTTTGGATCGTTGATGTTCTTCTTATTGTAGTAGTAGAAACCAGTATCAATAAGTGGCTTTGGAGTTATACCGTCACGCACGTAGTTAACTAGTGCCTCAACAGTCTTTGCTCCGATACCCATTGGGCTCTGTGTGATTGCACCTGATTGTAGGCCTGACTTGATGTTTTGCATCTGTTGCTTGCCTGAGTCAAATCCAATCAACTTAACTTTGCCCTTCTTCAACTTAGCTGCCTTGAATGCTTGTCCAGCACCAATTGATACACCTTCGTTGGTTCCGTAGATACCCTTTAGATCTGGGTTAGCAACAAGAGCCGCACTAACGATTTCTTGTGCCTTTAGAGCATCTCCACCTTCTGAGTACTGTGTTGTTAGAAGTGTGATGCCCTTGTACTTCTTGATCTGGTTAATGAAGCCATCGCGACGATCGATACCAGTCTGGTTTGTCTGTGAGTGACCAACAACCAAAACCTTACCCTTGCCGCGGATTAGAGCCTTCATCTTCTTAGCAGCAAGCTTTCCTGCAGCCTTGCTGTCTGTGTATGCAACACCTAGCGCACAGTCAGAATTCTTTCCAAGTTTATCTGGGCAGCTAGCAGCTGTATCGAACATGTAAACAGGAATTCCTGCATCATGTGCAGCCTTTAGGCGTGATAGAGATTCTGTTGTACCTAGTGCTGCATAACCGATTGCATCTGGCTTGAGTGCAATTGCTCCATCAAGCATTTCTAGTTGCTTATCGATCATTGTTTCTGTAGCAGGTCCTTGGAAGCGAATTTCAGCATTCATTTTCTTAGCTTGATCTTCAGCACCCTTTTTAACTGCTTGCCAGAATTGGTGAGTCTCACCCTTTGAAATTAATTCAATTTTTAGTGTCTTGTCAGCAGCGTTAACAGCTGAGCCTGTTCCGACAACTAGAGCCATTGCTGATGCAACAGCAACGATAGTTAGAACTTTCTTCATATGTTTCCTTTCGAAAGCAGCGGAATCGCTGTGGCAGAACTCTATTAAGGACGGGGGCTCGCGTCCACGTGGCATACTCGAAGCTGAGGCTTATAAGGCCTTTGTTATCAAATCGTTATCTGTATACACGCGTTATTGAGCAAGGTTGTAGGCAGCAGCCGCGGATTTATGCCAGAAGAATTCGGCCTCACTTGGACTAAGTCCAAAAGTTAGGGCTTCGGCCAATTCAACAATTTGAGAGAACGTCCCACCTAAATTTGCAACTGGCCAATCTGAACCAAACATTAATCTTTGTGGTGTAAAAATTTCAATTACATGATCAACGTATGGTTTGAAATCTTTAACTTGCCAGTCTTTCCAATTTGCTTCTGTAACTAAACCAGAAACTTTGCAAAGAACATTTGGAAGAGTTGCGAGTTCAGTCATTAAAGTTTTCCAAGGTTCAATTTCTTTTTTTGCAACATGAGGTTTCGAAATATGATCCATGACAAATTGCACATCTGGACAGGCCCGAACTAATTTAATTGCCGCGGCTAATTCCGGTGTCTTGGTTAGCAGATCGAAAGTGATCCCAAGTTCTCCAAGCTTTTTTACATTTGCAATCGTCTCGGGCTTGGCCAAGTAATTTGGGTCCGGATGGTCTTGGGCGATATCTCGGATACCTTTTAAATACTCGGCGCCCGGTGAATCTAGGTATTGGTGCAGGTGCGCGATGGCATCCGGAGCGTCAATTTGCAGCCAACCTACAACTGCTCCGACAAGTTGTTCGGATTGCGCAATATTTAGAAGCTCTGGAGTTTCAGAATAGTCAGTGACCGTCTGAACTAACACCGTCTTGTCGATACGCGAGTCAACAATCGCATCTCGCAAATCAGGTACCAGAAAATTTCTACGAATTGGTTGCATCTCATCGCCGGTAATCCACTCTTGGTCTCGGATAGAAAGATCCCAAAGGTGGTGGTGCGAATCGATGCGCATTTTTTCTAATTATCCAACTGCGACAATATTGTTAAGCGGTTTGCCTTCTGACAATAACTTAAGTTGGGATTCAACTAATTTGCGGCCACGAGGTTCAAATGCGGTCGAGTTTCCACCAACATGAGGAACCAACAATAAATTCTTTGCCTTCCAAAGTGGATGCCCGGCCGGCAATGGTTCTGGATCAGTAACGTCCAGCGCGGCATGAATTCGACCTGAATTTAATTCAGCAATCAACGCCTCGGTTTCAATAATTGGACCACGAGCGACGTTAACAATTAGCGCCCCATCCTTCATCTTTGCTAACCGCTCTTTATTAAACATATGTCGTGATTCATCTGTAAGCGGCAGGATCAAAATTACGACATCTAGGGTTGGAAGATGCTTGTCGAGTTCATCTATTTTGATTGAGCCATCTCGTCCTGATTTCGAGAAGCTGGAAACGCTCACATCAAAGCCCGAAAGATTTTTGACCACTTGCTTGCCAATCGAACCAAATCCGATTACACCAATCTTGCTATCTGAAAGGGATGTGAACCGGCGATGATCCCAAGTCCCAGCAATCTGATCACGAATGAATTCTGGAAAGCCGCGTCTAGATGCAAGTGCAAGTCCGACTGCAAGTTCTGCCGTTGATGCATCGTGCACACCGCTGGCATTGCAAAGTGTTAGCCCGGGACGGAGATATGCGAGTGCGTCGTCATAACCAGCATTTGGCATCTGAAGATATTTTAAGTTTGGCATTTTTGCTGCGTAGGCAAGCGCGGCTGCGCCTCCCATATAAGAAGGAACAAAGAATTCAATTTGAGAAAGATCGGATGTGTCGAGTGGAAAATTCGCAGGGGATTTAAGTTCTATATTTTCGGGAACAGCTAAATCCGGCCATTGGGCCCAAGCCACAATTTTGCTCATTGATTAGCGCCCTTCGGGAATAACTTCGACCGGATTGGTTAATTTACCAATACCAGCAACATCTATTTCGACCACATCACCTGCGGCAAGTGAGATATCCAACGGTGGAACAATGCCGGTGCCGGTAGAAAGAATTACGCCATGCGGGAAGTCCTGGCATCTGAATAGATAGGTGATCAAATCTTCTAGGGTTCGATTAAGTGCGGCAAGGGAAGTCTCGGCCTCCCAGGCAATTGAGGTGCCTCGCAGAATTCGTGCTTTGATTTTCATTTCAGCAGGTATTGGGGCAAGCCAGGCTGGCGTTATATCTGGGCCGATTGCGGTTGATCCATTATAAATTTTCGCCTGCGAAAGGTAAAGCGGATTTTCACCTTCAATTGTCCGCGCTGTCATGTCGTTGCAAATCGAATATCCAATGATCTCACGATACCTATTTATATAGATTGCAACTTCGGGTTCTGGGACAGAGGCATCTGAGTCATAGCGAATCCCAACTGGCGAATTAGTCCCACGGGCGCGGACTGCGTTGGATTTAAAGAAGAGCTCTGGGCGATCAGCTTCATAAACTCTCTGGTAAACATCCGGAACCCCAGATTCCTCTTTGCGGGCATCGCGGGAACGAAGATATGTAACGCCCGCTCCCCACAATTCAATTTCCGGTGAAATTGGGGCGACTAAATTTCCAGTTATGGCTCCAGATGTTTTGCTTACAGCGCTCTTTAGCTCATCCAAAGTTAGGTGCATTGCTTGGGTCAAAGTTGGAATCTTCTCGACTCCAGAGTGGGCTCCATCAAGCGTTACTGCAAATTGATATGCATTTGATTGGCTTGCGATGATTGAGAATTTCATAGTGACATCTTTTCGATAAGGCCAGCATCTTCAAGCTGGTTCCAGATATCTTCTGGAAGTTCTAAATCAAAATCAGCCGCGTTGGCCAACAACTCTTTACTATTTCGAGAGCCAGTTAAGACCGAGGTAACTGCCGGATGGCGAAGTGGAAATTGCAGAGCCGCAGCAGTCAGCGGAATTCCAAGGTTCTTTAGGAAGGCGCCAATTTCTTGAGCCTTCTTAATAATCTCATCTGAAGCAGGTAGATATTCAAAAGTAGCGCCAGGCTTTGGATCTGCTAAGACTCCAGAGTTAAAGACGCCACCAATAGTGATATCAACTCGTCGCTCTAGGGCATAAGGCAATAATTTATTCTGGGCGCTCTGGTCAAGCAGGGTATATCTCCCTGCCAGAAGTACGATGTCAAGATCAACGTTCTTCATAATCTCAATTGCCACATCGCAAAGATTAATTCCAATTCCGATCGCTTTGATAATTCCTTGACGCTTCAAATCTGCCAGAACCGGGTATGCAATATTTATTGCTTCTGAAATATGGTTTTCAGCATCGTGCATCAGAGCAATATCAATTTGGTCCACACCTAATCGCTTTAAACTTTCATCGAGCGAACGCTTGATGCCATCAGCGGAATAATCAAAGACTGGCTGGATATGTGGATCTGCATCCGGAAACCAGGGGACTGGATCGGCTTTTTCAACCCAATTTAGAACTCGACCGACTTTAGTTTGTAGGACAAATGGTTTCGTGACGTTACTCAAAATTCGACCAAGGCGCTCTTCAGCAAGACCGTGTCCATATAGTGGAGCGGTATCAAAGTAATTCATCCCATTATCTAGAGCAGTACGGATTAATTGATCGCTCTCGGAAATATCGACTGATTTAAATAATCCAGCGAGCGGTGCGGTTCCGAGGCTTAGCCTGGTTAATTCAAGGTCTACGCGCTTCATGCCAATTTTCTGGTTATGTCGCGCCATGAAAATTATCGTATAGGATTTTTGCTAAGAAGCGAAGCATTCATATCTAAAACCGCAAAGGGATGACATGCCAAAGATTACTGGCTTTAAAACTATCGATGTCAGATTTCCAACCTCACGTGGTTTAGATGGTTCTGATGCAATGAATAAGGAACCAGATTATTCAGCAGCACTTGTAATCCTTGAAACCGATGATCCAAACTTTGAAGGCCATGGCTTTGTGTTTACTTGTGGTCGCGGAAATGATTTACAGTGCGATGCAATTGAATTATTGGCGCCATATGCAGTGGGCAGAGATATTGCAGATCTTGCAACAAGCATGGGCGATTTTGCTCGCAGCTTGGTTCGAGATTCACAAATCCGCTGGCTCGGACCAGAAAAAGGTGTAACTCAGATGGCCGCTGGTGCTGTCGTAAATGCTGCCTGGGATTTAGTAACAAAGCATGCAAAGAAACCACTCTGGAAATTCTTATCGGATTTGTCACCAGAAGAAATTGTTGAACTTATTGATTTCCGCTACATCACCGATGCGCTTACACCTGATGAAGCGCTAGAAATTTTGCGCAAAGCCCAACCAAATCGCGCTGCCAACGAAGCCCAATTAATTAAAGAAGGTCTACCTGCTTACACAACAACTCCGGGATGGCTTGGATATACCGATGAGAAAATGGTTCGTCTTGCAAAGCAAGCGGTTGCAGACGGCTATAAATTAATTAAATTAAAGTGCGGCGGAAATCTTGAAGATGACAAGCGTCGTCTCCGTCTAGCACGTGAAGCTGTTGGTCCAGATATTAAAATTTCGATTGATGCCAATCAGGTTTGGGATGTAAACCAAGCAATTGAATGGATTAAGGGGATTGGCGATGTAAATCTGCATTGGGTCGAAGAGCCAACAAACCCAGATGACGTTTTAGGACATGCAACTATTGCAAAAGCAATTGCACCGGTGCGAGTAGCAACTGGCGAGCACGGCATGAATCGAATTATTTTTAAGCAGATGCTGCAGGCAAAGTCCTTCTCATTTATGCAGATTGATGCGACCCGAGTCGCCGGAGTCAATGAAAACTTGGCTAATATCTTGATGGCTGCAAAATTTGGAATCCCGGTCTGCCCACATGCTGGTGGCGTTGGCCTGTGCGAACTTGTGCAGCACCTAGCCATGTTTGATGCAGTTGCAGTTACTGGACACCATGCTGATCGGGTTGTTGAATTTGTTGACCACTTGCATGAACACTTTGTAGTCCCAACAGATATTCAAAATGCGCATTACATGCCACCACTAAAGCCGGGCACCGGTGGCGAGATGTATGCCAAAACTATTTCTGATTTCACATTTCCTACCGGCAAAGAATGGATAAGCGCATGAGCACAGAGTTCGCAGGATTAACCGCAGTTGTAACTGGAGCCGGTTCGGGAATCGGACTTGCTACCGCAACAATTTTGAAGGAGCGCGGAGCCACGGTTTATGGCCTGGACTTAGCTGAAGGTGGCATGTCTGGCATTGCAACTTGGGTTCAGTGCGATCTTGGCGACGATGCTTCAGTCGCTAAAGCTTTTGAAGGAATCACGAAGCTAGACATACTTATTAATAATGCTGCAATCAGCGCAGTAGGAACAGTCGAGAGTAATTCCTCTGAGGAATGGCTAAAGGTTTTGAACGTTAACGTTCTCGGAATTGTTCGTGCTTCAAAGGTAGCTCTTCCGTTATTGCGTAAAAGCAAAGCAGCTTCAATTGTTAATACCTGTTCGGTTGCTGCAACTGCCGGTATTCCAAAGCGCGCGGTTTACAGTGCATCAAAAGGTGCAGTTCTCTCACTGACACTTGCAATGGCAAATGATCACATTGTTGATGGCGTTCGAGTAAATTGTGTAAATCCTGGAACTGCAGATACGCCATGGGTTCAACGTTTGCTTGCACAAGCAGCTGATCCAGTTGCAGAACGCAAAGCACTTGAAGCCCGTCAACCACTTGGCCGTTTGGTCTCGTCAGAAGAAGTTGCAAGTGCAATTTGTTATCTAGCTAGCCCACTTCAAGGTTCGACAACTGGAACTTCTTTAGTTGTAGATGGTGGAATGCAAGGCCTTCGCATCCCCAAGTAAAACTACTTCTCTTCGAGAATTAGTGAGACTGAATTAATGCACCATCTTTGATCGGTAGGAACTTCGTAACCTTCGCCTTCAAAGACATGTCCTAAGTGCGACCCACAATTAGCACAACGAACTTCAGTCCTCACTCGCATTCCAAGTGAGCGGTCTTCAATTAGCTCTACTGCATCTTCACTTGTCGGTGCATAAAAAGATGGCCAGCCACAACCAGAATGAAACTTCGTCTCACTTCTAAATAATTCGTGGTTGCAAGCTTTGCAGCGATAACTTCCAACTTTGTCACTGTCGGTGTATTCACCAGTAAAGGGACGCTCGGTCGCACCTCTTCGCAGAACTTCAAAAGAGAGTGGATCTAATTTAGTTGCGAGCTCGGCATCATTTATCTGTGCGGGATAATTCTTATCGCTACCCATTTGATTCGCCATGTCTGCATATTACGCAAACTTTCATGGGTGTGCCACAGATAGAATTGGGCCATGCGCAAATTGGTAAAACGAGTTAATAAGCTCTTCGCCAGCCGCAGAAGCTGGGTTCGCCTAATTATCGTTTCAGCAATTGCCTCGGGAGTTGCCTGGCAGATCGGCGATTTACTAATCAAAAATGGTGGTGTAGTTGCTGCAATTATCTGTGCGCTAACCATCCGAATCTCACTTTACAAATCAATTCGAGAAGGTTTTGGTCAGATAGTCGGAACTGCAATTGGTGCCGGTGTTGCACTTGTCTGTGTCACGATATTTGATCTCGGAGTCATTTCAGTTGCCCTGACAGTGCTCCTCTGCTCAGTCGTTGCTCGCGCCCTGCACCTTGGTGAAGTAGCATCAGTAAATGTTCCAGTAACTGCCTTAATTGTTATTGGCCCAGGACTCAGCGAGAGCACTGCGCTCTCAAGATTATCTTCAACTTTAATTGGTGCATCTGTTGCAATTGCATTTTCATATTTCTCTCATGCCAAAACTCCGGCTGGTCGTACAGTTGACAAGATAAGTTCGCTCGCAAACAAGTGCGCAAAATTGTTGGGAGAAATGTCCGAAGGTGTGGCAGCTGGGTTTACCCAAGAGCAGGCAGGTAATTGGCTCGCGAGAGCGCGTTTGTTAGTTGAAGAGATTCCCGAAGTTCGTTCACAATTACAAGAAGCTCGTGGTTATGCAAAGTGGCTCTCTTCTGGCGTAGTTATTGAAGCTGAAGAACTTTATGTAAGAGGAGTTGCCGTAGAACATACTGTCGTTCAAGTTAGAACAATTGCCCGAACGCTCTTTGATTCTGCTGTAAAAGAAGGAATCGCCGAAGAATCAAAACGCGAGATTGCACAGATGCTTTCCGCTGCAAGTTTTGCAATAAGTTTAAAAGTAAATCAAATTAGAACTGCAGAAGGTGTGGTCGAATCTCTTTCAGCTACTCAAGATTTACGATTTGCTGGTGCAGCACTTGCCTATTCCTTAATCGATGCATCAAATAAAGTTGATCAGAATCAAATTATACGTGGGATTTCACTGGTCTCAAATATTTCGATTATTGCTGATTCGTTAGATGAAACCTCACCGGCCTTACTTGATGTAGTCACGCCAGGAGAGCCATCCTTTAATCAGATATTGAAAGTTTTACCAAAGGAGCAAGGTGCAAGATTTGGCTTACGATTAACAAAGCCGCTTGTCTGGGTCAAGGCGCGCTTTCGTAATTATTTTTAACTGCTAAGTAAGGCGAAATTTCTCCCATTTCCAGAGTGGTTGTAGGCTCGTCCTCTGTCAGCACTGCCCCCCTAGCTCAGTCGGTAGAGCGTTTCCATGGTAAGGAAGAGGTCAACGGTTCGATTCCGTTGGGGGGCTCGATTACAATTACAACTTAGTATTAATTAGTGAAACTAGTTTTCTTCACTTTTTCACTAATCCTTGGCGGGATAGCTCAGCTTGGTAGAGCAAACGGCTCATAATCGTTGTGTCGCCGGTTCAAATCCGGCTTCCGCTACTCGTGATTTGCACGTATTTTCACAAATTGCGCAGGTTGAAGTAACCTAGCGCTCTTAGTTGAAATCTTTAACCGCAATAAAAATGAAGGAGCACCACTATGGCAAGTAAGAGCGCGGATGTACGCCCAAAAATCACAATGGCCTGCGTAGAGTGCAAAGAACGTAACTACATCACAAAGAAGAATCGCCGCAACGATCCAGATCGACTAGAGCTGAAGAAGTTCTGTCCACGTTGCAAGCTTTCAACAACACACCGCGAGACTCGCTAATCCGATGTTGAATCCCGACTTAGTCGGGCGCACCTTTACAAGTGCCGATTCTATAGCTGTTACTAAAGAGGCAGTCCAAAAATTTGCTGAAGTTATTGGCGAAACAAATTTTGAAATTGCTCCGCCAACATTTGCAATTTCCATAACGCTAGAACAATCCCAAAGCTTGCTTCAAGATAGCGGCCTTAATTGGACACGAGTAGTCCACGGGGATCAAAAATTTGAAATCAAAAGACCAATAGTTGCCGGCGATGTTTTCTATTGCGCATCGACCATAGAGAGCGCTCGCAATGTTGCTGGAAATGAAATCGTCACGGTTCGTTCAGATTTAAATTCAGCAACCGAGTTAGTGGTTTCTACCTGGTCAACTTTGGTTGTGCGAGCATGAATAAAATTGAAGTCGGCGCTGAATTTGCCCCAAAGTCTTTTCTTATTAATCGTAAGTTATTAGTTGAATATGCAAATGCCAGTGGCGATCAAAACCCAATTCACCAGGATGAAGCTTTTGCAAAATCTGTTGGATTGCCAGATGTCATTGCGCATGGGATGTTAACGATGGCACTAGCGGGAAAATATCTATCAGATATTTCTGGCAGCCAGAGCGTTCTTGAATTCTCTGCAAAATTTATAAAGCCGGTTGTTGTCCCAGCAGATACTGATGTCGCACTTGTAATTTCTGGCAAAGTGACTGAAGCCAACAATGGAATTGCAAAAATTGAGCTCTTGGCTATGTGTAATGAGGTTAAAGTTCTGGGTATGGCAAAAGGTGTGATAAAAATCTGATGAGCGCCCCATTCAAGGTCTATAAGCGAATTGGCGATCTGCGCAAGTTAAGCGCAAAGGATTTCTCAGCAACAATTCTTATTTATGTCGATGGATTTATCGAAGATGCAATAACCTCAATTAATGCCGCAAAGGCGAATTCAGCTGACGACATTGCTATCTATCTTTTGATTTCGGGGACCCCAGAACTCGGCGATGTTTCCTCCTTGATTGATGAGCGCACTTATGTTGTTCAAATTACTGAAGGCGTAGGTTGGGGCGAGGGAATGAATGCCCTAATAAAATTGGCGAATTCGCCATATGTAATTGTCATGGACCCTTCAACAATATTTCTCGGTGATGCGATTACTCCTACAATTACAAAGCTGGCAAAGAGGGAATTTAGTGCAGTTGGTTGGCGAGGTGGCCTGGTCAATATCGAAGATGATTGGCGCAGTGTTGACGATAAGGGGGATGGCGAAGTAGATGTCCTATTTAGTTATTTCTTAGGCTTGAACCGAGAACATGCACTTGAAGCCGGTGCATTTAATATCCGTGCAATTTATTATCGAAATGCAGATATGGAATTTGGTCTAAAACTTCGTCAGGCCCAAGGTCGACTCTGGCAGTTAGAACTTCCTTTAAAGCAGGAGCGTCATCACGGTTATCACGATACAGATCCAACTTACCGAGATGAACAGTCAAAGAAGAACTACGACCGAATCCTTCAAAGGTTTAGGGGCAAAACCGAAATATTGTCGCCACGCAGGTAACCTTGGCTTATGGCTGCGAATGAGTTAGCGAACTTCACAACGCTTGGCGTTGGGGGGCCAGCTACGAGAATTATTCTGGCGAAGAGCGAAGAAGAGTTAATTTCAGCGGTTAAAGCCTGTGATGAATCAAAAGAACCATTACTAATTCTTGGTGGCGGTTCAAATATTTTAGTGAGCGACAATGGATTTATTGGCACTGTAATTAAAGTAGAGACCAGTGGGAATTCCTTTGAAATTGATGCCTGCAGTGGTGGAACTCTGACGGTTAGCGCTGGCACCGATTGGGATGAATTCGTTGCTTTCACAATTGAAAAAGGCCTATCAAATCTCGAATCACTAAGTGGAATTCCAGGAACTGTTGGGGGCTCTCCAATTCAAAACATTGGCGCATATGGTCACGAAGTTTCCGAAGTAATTGCGCGGGTTCGCACCTTTGATCGCAAAAATCAAGAGGTAAAGACATTTACCGCTAGTGAGTGTGAATTCGGGTATCGAAGTTCTATCTTTAAAAGCGAAGCCAATCGATATGTAATTTTGGATGTGACTTTTCAATTACGAATCGGCGAAACATCTCTGCCAATTGGTTATGCCGAGCTGGCAAAGGAACTTGGGGTAGAAATTGGGGCCCGGGTCACAATCCCAAAGGTTCGAGAGGCAGTCTTAAAATTGCGAAGCGCTAAAGGAATGTTGCTTGGGCAGGGAATTAAATCCGCTGGTTCATTCTTTATGAATCCAATTCTAGATAAGAAGATTGCCGATGAATTACCGAGCGATGCTCCTAGATGGCCAATGTCAGATGGCCGAGTAAAGACTTCAGCAGCTTGGTTGATGGAACATGCAGGTGTAAGTAAAGGCGATCAACTAGCCGGTGCGCAGATTTCACCAAAGCATGTTCTTGCACTTTCAAATGCCGGTAATGCAACAGCTAAAGATTTAATTGAATTAGCAAAAAGTGCTCAAGAGAAAGTTCGCGCAAAGTTTGGAATCACTCTGCAAACAGAGGTGCAATTAGTGGGCTTAAACCTTTAGGCTATTTAGCTTCGCCAAGAAGTTTTGCTACTCGACCAATTCCTTCGACGATATCTTCATCACCAATTGCATATGAGAAGCGTAGATAACCAGATGGCCCAAATGCTTCACCAGGCACTGCAGCAACTTCAACTTCATCCAGAATAAGTGTTGCAAGTTCGGCAGAAGTTTCTGGTCGCTTGCCGCGGATTTCTTTTCCTAAAACACCCTTTACTGATGGATAAACATAGAAAGCGCCAGTAGGCGTAGGACAGGTAACTCCAGGAATTTTATTTAAGAGACCAACGATTAATTTACGCCGACGATCAAATGCAACGCCCATCTCATGCACTGCGGTCAAATCACCAGTTAGAGCAGCGATTGCAGCACGTTGGGAAACATTTGAAACGTTTGAAGTTAAATGTGACTGGAGATTTGTAGCAGCCTTAATTACATCTTTGGGGCCAATCATCCAACCAACTCGCCAACCAGTCATTGCATAAGTCTTTGCAACACCATTGATGATTAGAGTTTGATCTGCCAGTCCTGGAACTACAACTGGAAGACTTGGGGCAGTAGCACCGTCGTAAAGTAAGTGTTCGTAAATTTCATCTGAAATTATCCAGATGCCATGTGCGAGCGCCCATTCTCCAATGGCTTTCACCTGTTCAGCAGAATAGACCGAGCCGGTTGGATTTGATGGCGAGCAGAACAAGAGAGCTTTGGTCTTTGGGGTTCGTGCTGCTTCAAGTTGATCAACTGTTACTAAATAGTTCTGTGATTCATCAGCAAAAACTTCTACCGAGATTCCGCCTGCAAGTTTGATACATTCTGGATAAGTGGTCCAGTAAGGAGAGGGCAAAATAACTTCGTCGCCTGGATCAATAATTGAAGCGAATGATTGATACACGGATTGCTTGCCACCATTTGTAACAAGAACTTGGTCTGCAGTAATTACATAATTTGAATCACGAAGAGTCTTGGCAACAATTGCATCACGCAGTTCTGGAAGACCAGGTGTTGGTGTGTAACGATGATTTGCAGGTTTCGCTGCTGCTTCAGCTGCTGCCTTCACAATGTAATCAGGAGTTGGAAAATCTGGTTCACCAGCACCGAAGCCGATTACTGGTCGGCCAGCCGCTTTAAGTGCTTTAGCCTTTCCATCTACTGCCAATGTGGCCGATTCAGCGATAGCTGCTATCCGGCGAGAAATTCTAGGTTTTGCGCTCATTGATCCCATAGTGCGGAGTATGCCATCCCTCAGTTTTACTAACCGCCCCTCCACGCTCTACACTCCCCGTTCTGGCGCTTGCATTAGGTCATGCTGACGCATGTCTCCTTGACTTAAGTGACGCTCGAAGGGCAGTAGCTCAACTGGCCAGAGTTCCGGTCTCCAAAACCGGCGGTTGGGGGTTCAAGTCCCTCCTGCCCTGCAAGTAGTTGTACGAGTAGTTGAAGTATTTAGTTGAAGAAGTTTTATCTAGAACTAGTAATAAATAGGAAAGAGGTAGTGAACGTGGTTGATGAGAAAGATCCATCACACAACACAGACCAGGAATCCCTCGGGTTCTTCGGTCGCATTGGCCTTTTCTATCGCCAAATAGTTTCTGAGCTTCGCAAAGTTGTTTGGCCAACTAAAAATCAACTTACAACTTACACCGCAGTGGTATTGGTATTCGTATCTTTTGTTATTGCAGTTGTTTCAGTCTATGACTTGATTTTAACCAAAATCGTCTTCTGGGTATTTGGATAAAGGGGGAATCTTATGTCACTCGAAGAGTTAGATAATTTAGACACACCTCCAGTTAATACTGTTGACGATTTTGAAGCTGCGCTCGCAGTGTCGGCAGAGGCCGAAGTTGTTGATGTGGCAGCGGTTCCAGATCATGTCCAAGCTATTGTTGAAAATGACATGGCAGTGGTTCCAGATCAAGATGAATCTGAATCTGAATCAGAAGAAGAGAATGACGAGAATGCTGAATTCCGTCGTGCACTTCGCACCGCACTCGGTGACTGGTACGTAGTTCACTCTTATGCAGGATACGAGAAGAAAGTTAAGGGCAACCTTGCTAACCGTATTACTTCACTAAATATGGAAGATTACATTTTTCAGATTGAAGTTCCTGAAGAAGAAGTAATGGAAATTAAGAATGGTCAACGCAAGCAAGTAAAGCGCAATGTGTTCCCAGGCTATGTCTTGGTTCGCATGGATCTCACTGACGAGTCTTGGTCATGTGTGCGTAATACTCCTGGCGTAACTGGTTTCGTTGGAAATGCGCATCATCCATCTCCACTTACTTTGACAGAAGTTGAAAACATCTTGGCACCACGTCCAGTTAAGAAGTCAGACAAGATCGATATTCGTATGATTGACTTCGAAATTAATGAATCTGTAACTGTTATGGATGGCCCATTCGCAACCCTTCCAGCGACTATCGCTGAGATCATGCCAGAACAAGGCAAGCTAAAAGTTTTAGTTTCAATCTTCGGTCGCGAAACACCAGTCGAACTTTCATTTAACCAAGTCCAAAAGATTTAAAAAGAAGAGAAAAGGAAGAGAAAAATGGCACCAAAGAAGAAGATCACAGCACTTATCAAGTTGCAGATCCAGGCTGGCGCAGCAACACCTGCACCACCGGTAGGTCCAGCTCTTGGTCAACATGGTGTGAACATCATGGACTTCGTTAAGGCATATAACGCTGCTACCGAGTCCCAAAAGGGCCAGATCATTCCGGTAGAAATCACCGTATTCGAAGATCGCTCATTCACATTTATCACAAAGACCCCACCAGCATCACGTTTAATCTTGAAAGCTGCTGGCGTTGAAAAGGGTTCACCAATTCCACATAAGACCAAGGTCGCAAACATCACCAAGGCACAGGTTGAAGAGATCGCAAAGATCAAGATGCCGGACTTGAATGCAAATGATCTTGATGCTGCAAGTTTGATTATCGCCGGTACTGCTCGCTCAATGGGTATCACCGTCGGTTAATTAAAAAAAAGAAATACCAAAGAAAGACGTGGGAGAACCTCGCTGGTTCGCTAACCACAACTCCGCCTAACAAATCGTTAGTCGAAACTAAAGGAGAAGAAATGAAGCGCAGTAAAAAATATAACGAGGCAGCTGCAAAGATCGATCAAAAGATTCTTTACACACCTTCACAGGCAGTTAAGTTGGCTAAAGAGACCAGCACAACTAAATACGATGCAACAGTTGAAGTTGCACTACTTCTTGGCGTAGATCCAAAGAAGGCAGATCAAGCAATCCGTTCGACAGTAAACCTGCCACACGGAACCGGTAAGACTGCCCGCGTTCTTGTATTCGCAGGCGGCGAGCGCGCTGATGAAGCACGCGCAGCTGGCGCAGACATTGTTGGCGCAGATGAATTAATCGAAGAAGTTTCAAAGGGTCGTCTTGATTACGACGCTGTTGTTTCAACACCAGAACTTATGGGTAAGGTCGGTCGTCTTGGAAAGGTTCTTGGACCTCGCGGTTTAATGCCAAACCCAAAGACCGGAACAGTTACAACTAACGTTGCTAAAGCTGTTAACGACATCAAGGGCGGAAAGATTGAATTCCGCGTTGATAAGAATTCAAACCTTCACTACATAATTGGAAAGACATCTTTCACAGCAGAGCAACTGGCTGATAACTACGCAGCAGCTCTTGAAGAAGTTATGCGCGCAAAGCCAAACTCTTCAAAGGGACGCTTCGTCCGCAAGGCCACAATCTCGACGACGATGGGACCTGGAATTCAGGTCGACCCAACGATCTCACGCGATGGCGGAGATAACGTTCAGGCTTAATACCTGGACCAGACTGACTTTGACTGGGGTAGGCCCAATCGCTTACCCTAGGCAAGTTGTTACAAGTTAGTAACAGTAAAAGCAAGACCCGTACCAAAGACTGCAGGTCCTTTTAGTAAAAAAACTAAGAGGTTAATTGTTGAAAAACAGCCAGCATAGGTGCCCACGTAACCTCGTGCGCATTTATGCGACGGGGTTTTTTGATTTTAGAGCGAAAGGAAGCCAAATGGCTCGCCCAGATAAAGCAGCAGCTGTTGCAGAACTGACGGAAGATTTCCGTACAGCAAATGCAACTGTGCTAACTGAATATCGTGGTCTCTCTGTTACATCAATGAAGGAACTTCGCCGTGCACTTGGTAGCGATACTAAGTACTCAGTAGTGAAGAACACTCTTACCAAGATCGCAGCAAAAGATGCAGGAGTAGATATCGATCCGTCTCTACTTGCTGGTCCATCAGCTGTTGCATTTATTAAGGGCGATCCAATTGATGCCGCAAAGAGCCTAAAGAACTTCTCAAAAGAAAATCCATTCCTTGTTATCAAGGGCGGAATCTTTGAAGGCAAATCTGTAACTGTTGCAGAAATTATGAAGCTAGCTGACCTTGAATCTCGTGAGGTTCTATTGGCAAAGCTTGCTGGTGCAATGAAGGGTTCACTTGCCAAGGCAATTCGTACCATCGATGCACTTCGAGCAAAGAAGGAAGCACTCGAAGGTGCTCCAACTCCAGTGGTGTCCGAGGCGCCAACAGAAGCAAAGGTGGCAGAGGTTCCAGCTTCAGTAGAAGCAGTGTCCGAAGCAGCAACAGAAACAAATGAGGCAGAGGTTCCAGCTGTAGCTGAAACAGAAGCCAGCGCACCTCTTGAAACTCCAGAAGCATAAAAACTAATCTCTAAGAATCTAAGAAAAGGAATATAAAAATGGCAAAGTTAACTTCAGATGATCTATTAGCTCAATTCAAGGAAATGACTCTTGTTGAACTTTCAGATTTCGTAAAAGCATTCGAAACAGAGTTCGATGTAACAGCAGCAGCACCAGTTGCAGTTGCAGCAGCAGGCGGCGCAGCAGGCGGCGCAGCAGCAGCAAGTGATCAAGATGAGTTCACGCTTATTCTTGAAGATGCTGGTTCACAGAAAATTGCAGTTATCAAGGAAGTTCGTAACATCAACTCAAGCCTCGGCCTAAAGGAAGCTAAGGACTTGGTAGATGGAACACCTGCTACTTTGATCGAAAAGGGAAGCAAAGAAGCTGTTGATAAGGCGAAGACAGCTCTTGAAGCTGCAGGCGCAAAGGTCTCAGTTAAGTAATCCCAGCCCGGATTTACGCACAAGCGTTAGGAAAAGGGACCCCAATGGGGTCCCTTTTTTCGTATCTAGGTGTATAAGGCCAGTTGGACAGATGCCCGCTTGATTCGATACTCTCGCCCTTCGCAATTTTAAAAACCCAGAGGTCAGGCATATAGCGGCTGAGACCTGGCGGTAGCCGTGCGTTTACATCTGGAGGAATTTTGGCCGCATCGAAGTCAAAGTCATTTGCACCTGCTCGCGTTTCATTCGCAAAAATTCGTGAACCACTTGAAGTTCCAAACCTATTATCACTACAGCTAGACAGTGTTGATTGGTTACTTGGCAACGACTCGTGGCGTTCTCGTCTTGTTGTTGCTGAAAAGGCCGGTCGTGGTGAAGTACCAAAGACATCAGGATTAGAAGAAATCTTTGAAGAGATTTCTCCAATCGAAGATTTCCAAGGAACGATGAGTCTCTCGTTTAGAGATCACCGATTCGAACCACCAAAGTATTCAGTCGCCGAATGTAAAGAGCGCGACATCACTTACTCTGCACCGTTATTCGTAACTGCAGAATTCACCAACAACATCACTGGTGAAATTAAGTCACAGACAGTTTTCATGGGCGATTTCCCACTGATGACACCACGCGGAACTTTCGTAATTAACGGAACCGAGCGCGTTGTTGTTTCACAGATTGTTCGTTCACCTGGTGTTTATTTTGAACGCACAATTGAGAAGAGTTCAGATAAAGATATTTTGACTGCGAAGATTATTCCAAGCCGTGGTGCTTGGTTGGAATTCGAAGTTGATAAGAAGGATTTGGTCGGTGTTCGTATCGACCGTAAGCGTAAGCAATCAGTAACAATTTTCTTGAAGGCACTTGGTTGGTCAGAGGAACAAATCCTTGAACAATTCGGTGAATTCGAATCTATTCGCGCAACTCTTGAAAAAGATAACGTGAACACTCAAGACGAAGCTCTGCTAGATATTTATCGCAAGCTGCGTCCAGGTGAGCCACCAACAAAGGAAGCCGCACAAGGACTTATCGAGAACTTGTACTTCAATCCAAAGCGTTATGACCTGGCAAAGGTTGGTCGCTTCAAGGTTAACAAGAAGCTTGGTTTAGACCTTGAACTTTCAAAGGGCCTACTAAACATTGAAGATATCGTTGCAACAATTCGCTACTTAGTTTCTCTCCATAACGGCGATGCGCTTATGGAATATGGCAAGCAAGTACGTGTTGAAACTGACGATATCGATCACTTCGGTAACCGTCGCCTTCGCACAGTTGGTGAACTGATTCAGAACCAAGTCCGTACTGGTCTTTCACGTATGGAGCGTGTTGTTCGCGAACGTATGACAACACAAGATGTTGAAGCAATTACTCCACAGACTCTGATCAACATCCGTCCGGTTGTTGCATCAATTAAGGAGTTCTTCGGAACATCTCAACTCTCACAATTTATGGACCAGACAAATCCACTTTCTGGAATGACACATAAGCGTCGTCTTTCAGCACTTGGACCCGGCGGTCTTTCACGTGAACGCGCAGGCTTCGAAGTTCGTGACGTTCACCCATCTCACTACGGACGTATGTGTCCAATTGAAACTCCTGAAGGTCCAAACATCGGACTTATCGGATCACTTGCAACATATGCTCGCGTAACCCCATTCGGATTTATCGAAACTCCTTACCGCAAAGTTCTAAAGGGCAAGGTCACAGATCAAATTGATTACTTAACTGCAGATGAAGAAGATGAGCATGTAATTGCGCAAGCAAACGCACCGCTCACTTCAGATTCACACTTTGCAGAACCACGCGTTCTTGTTCGTCGTCGTGGTGGCGAAGTTGAATTCATTCATGCAGATGAAGTTGATTACATGGACGTTTCACCACGTCAGATGGTTTCTGTTGCAACCGCAATGATTCCATTTCTTGAGCACGACGATGCGAACCGCGCATTGATGGGTTCAAACATGATGCGTCAAGCAGTTCCACTAATTCGTGCAGAAGCACCATTCGTGGGAACTGGTATGGAATTCCGCGCAGCTGTTGATGCTGGCGATGTTCTACTTGCCCGCGACTCAGGTGTTGTTACTGAAGTAAGCGCTGATGAAGTTACTGTCATGAATGATGACGGAACAACTGAGCATTACTTCCTAGAGAAGTTCACACGTTCTAACCAAGGTACTAGCCGCAATCAGAAAGTGATTGTTGCGCAAGGCAACCGTGTTGAAACTGGCCAAGTTATTGCTGATGGACCATCGACCGAAAAGGGCGAAATGGCACTCGGTAAGAACTTGCTCGTGGCATTTATGTCATGGGAAGGTCACAACTACGAGGATGCAATTATTCTTTCGCAACGTCTCGTTCAAGATGACGTACTAACTTCAATTCATATTGAAGAGTATGAAGTTGATGCTCGCGATACCAAACTTGGACCTGAGGAAATCACTCGTGATATCCCTAACGTGAGCGAAGAAGTTCTTGCAGATCTAGATGATCGCGGAATTATTCGGATCGGTGCTGAAGTTGTTCCTGGCGACATTCTTGTCGGAAAGGTAACTCCTAAGGGCGAAACCGAACTCACCCCAGAAGAGCGTCTGCTCCGTGCAATCTTCGGTGAGAAGGCTCGTGAAGTTCGCGATACCTCACTAAAAGTTCCACACGGTGAATCTGGAAAAGTTATTGATGTTCGCATTCAATCTGCAGAAGATGGATATGAACTTCCTGCCGGTGTAAACCAAATCGTTCGCGTATTTGTTGCGCAGAAGCGAAAGATTCAAGACGGTGACAAGCTTGCTGGTCGCCACGGTAACAAGGGTGTTATCTCAAAGATTCTTCCAGTGGAAGATATGCCATTCCTTGAAGATGGAACTCCAGTCGATGTTGTCTTGAACCCACTTGGTGTTCCAGGACGTATGAACGTCGGACAGGTTCTTGAAA
>JAURGA010000036.1 GCA_030834095.1 Candidatus Nanopelagicales bacterium
CGCCAACACATAAAGCATTTACTAATGGGTTTCCGGCATAAGTTTCATCGAAAACGATTTCGCCACCAATATTCGGTAGCCCTAAACAATTTCCATAACCACCGATACCAGCAACGATTCCTGGAAGTAAACGACGAGTATCTGGTGCATCGGCAAGACCAAAACGAAGTGGATCCATGACTGCAATTGGGCGGGCGCCCATTGTCAAAATGTCGCGAACGATGCCACCAACACCGGTTGCGGCCCCTTGATATGGCTCGATAAATGAGGGGTGGTTGTGGGATTCGATTTTGAAAGTGATTGCATAGTTTTGGCCGATATCTACAACACCAGCATTTTCACCGATACCAACAAGAAGTGCATCGGACTTAACAGCTTTTTCGCCAAATTGTTTTAAGTGATTCTTTGAAGATTTGTAAGAACAATGTTCGGACCACATTACTGAATACATCGCAAGCTCGCTTGAAGTTGGGCGGCGACCAAGAATTGTTTTGATGCGTGCGTATTCATCTTCTTTTAAACCAAGTTCAGCAAATGGTTGTTTAGTATCTGGATTTTGCGTTGCAGTTGTTACGGTATCTAGAGCCATTAGCGTCCTACCAATTGATGTAGAACTGAAGTGAAAAATGTTAAGCCGTCGGTGCTTGGACCAGTCAGAGATTCGATTGCGTGTTCTGGATGCGGCATCAGGCCAACAACATTGCCGCGTTCGTTGGAAATACCGGCGATTAGATTGCGTGAACCATTTGGATCGAAATCAACGTAGCGCGCAATTACTCGACCTTCGCTCTCTAACATATTTAGTGTTTCATCATCGCACTGAAAAGAGCCTTCGCCATTCTTAAGTGGAATCAGAATCTCTTGGCCTTGCTTGAAACCTGTGGTCCACATGGTCTTTGTGTTTTCAATCTTTAACTTTTGATCACGGCATAAGAAGTGCAGATTGCTGTTGCGGGTAAGTGCGCCCGGCAATAAATGGGATTCGCATAAAACTTGGAAACCATTGCAGATACCAAGCACTGGAAAACCGTGATCTGCTGCAGTAACAATTGAATTCATGATAGGGGCAAAGCGCGCAATCGCGCCGCAACGTAAATAATCACCGTAAGAAAATCCACCAGGTAGAACAACTGCTTGAACTTCTTTTAAATCATCACTTGCATGAAAAAGTGGGACTGCGGTGCCACCGGCCATTTCTACTGCGCGCGCAGCATCGCGATCATCGAGCGATCCTGGGAAGGTGACTAAACCGATTCGAAATGACATTACTTCTCGATCTTTACTACGTAAGTTTCGATAACTGGATTAGAGAGAAGGGTTTCAGCTGCTTTTTCGACTTCTGCCAATTGCGCTGGCGTTGGATCGCCAGCAACTTCGATCTCAAAACGCTTTCCTTGGCGCACTGACTTTGCAAAGGTAAAACCTAAGCGGGGCAGCGCCGATGCGACTGCTTGGCCTTGGGGATCGAGGATTTCGGGTTTCAGCATAACCTCGACAATTATTTTGGCCATTTAAAATTTCCTTCCAGTGATTAGTTCAAATGCACTTGTGTAACGCTCTTGCGTCTTTGCAACTACGTCATCGGGAAGTGGTGGAGGATTGCTATTTCGATCCCAACCGGAATTTAATAACCAGTCGCGAACAAATTGTTTGTCGTAAGAATAATGAGTATCGGGTTCCCAGAACCGAGATGAATCAGGAGTTAAGGCTTCATCGCCTAGGCAAATCATGCCAGATGGATCGATGCCAAATTCGAATTTGGTATCTGCCAAGATGATTCCTTTGGTCGCAGCGAAATCATGAGCCTTGGAATATAGAGCGAGGGTCAGTTTCTTTAGAATTTGTGCGGCTTGTTCGCCAATAATCTCTTCGCACTTTTCATATGTGATGTTCTCATCGTGTTCGCCATCTTCGGCCTTTGTTGCTGGTGTGAAGATTGGCTTTGGCAACTTTGAACCATCGCTTAAGCCAGCAGGTAATTTGATACCGCAAACAGTCTGCGATTTTTGATATTCGACCCAGCCAGAACCAGCAAGGTATCCGCGCGCAACACATTCGACCGGAAACATAATTAGTGGTTTAACAATTACTGCGCGACCTGCAACTTGCGGTGGAACATCAGTTGAAACAATATGGTTTGGAACAACTTCTTTTAGTAAATCGAACCAGAATAATGAAAGCTGAGTTAGCAACTTTCCTTTATTTGGAATTGGTGTTGGCAAGATGTAATCAAAGGCAGAGATGCGATCGGATGCGACGATAAGTAGTTCATCTTTATCGTCATTTGAACGAGTGAATAAATCCCGGACTTTTCCGCTGCGCAGATGTTTCCACCCGGTTAGCTCGGGGATCATCGAATTTGGCCGGGACGGTACTGCGCTGGCCGCACATGAGCGGAAGTAATCGCATCGATGCGACTTACGACTCGCTGGGTTTGCCCTTTTGCATCGCCAGTAAATTCAAGTGGCTTTGCAAGAAGTGCGGTTAGTTCTTCAAAGGTCAATGGGATTCTGGAATCATCTGCGATTGCCTGAATCATTAAATTTGGTTTGCCAGCGCGAATACCAAGTGCGGCTGCGACTGCATGTTCTTTAATGACTTCGTGCGCAACCTCGCGCCCCACACCGGCTTTGACTGCAGCCATCAAGATCTTTGTGGTCGCTAGAAATGGCAGATACTTACTTAGTTCGGCTTCGATTACATCAGGGAAGGCACCGAATTCAATCAGCACGGTCATGAAAGTTTCGATCAAGCCATCAAAAGCGTAGAACGCATCTGCGATTGCAACGCGACGAACAACACTGCACGCAACATCGCCTTCGTTCCATTGATCACCAGAAATTTCGCCAACCATGGCTGCATAACCACGAAGCACAACAGCCAGGCCATTTACACGTTCGCAAGAGCGGGTATTCATTTTGTGTGGCATCGCTGATGAACCAACTTGGCCAGCTTTAAATCCTTCGGTTACTAATTCTGCGCCAGCCATTAAACGAATTGAAGTTGCAAGTGAAGATGGTGCGGCGGCAAGTTGGACAAGTGTTGTGACGACATCGAAATCAAATGAGCGTGGATAAATCTGTCCGGTGGAATCTAAAACGTTTTCAAAACCAAGATATTTTGCAACTTCGCTTTCCAGCTTTGCATGTGATGCAGATGAGCCAAGTAAGTCAACAGAATCTTGTGCGGTGCCAACCGGGCCTCTGATGCCGCGAATTGGATAACGCGAGATTAAATTATCAAGACGCTCGTAGGCAAACAATAATTCTTCGGCAGCTGATGCAAAGCGCTTACCCAGGGTTGTGATTTGGGCCGGAACATTGTGTGATCGGCCAGCAATTGGTTGATCGATATATTTTGTGGCAAGTGCGCCAAGTAAACCAAGGGTTGCAACAACGCGATCATGTGCAAGCTGCAAACCATCGCGAATCTGCATTGCTTCAACATTTTCGGTCAAGTCGCGAGAAGTCATACCGGCATGAATAGCTTCGTGACCAGCAAGCGCATTGAACTCTTCGATCCGGGCTTTGACATCATGTCTAGTTTGTTTTTCGCGAGCATCGATTGATGCCAGATCTACTTTGTTAATTACTTTTTCGTAATCTGCGATTACTGAGCCTTCAATTTTGTGGCCAAGCTTTGTTTGGGCGCGCATTACCGCGATCCATAATTTACGTTCGCTGATTATTTTTGATTCGGGCGCAAAAATTTCGCGCATTCCCGCCGATGCATATCGTTGGGCCAATAAACTCACTGGTGAATTATCTCCCATTTAATTGCCCTTCTCTGCCACCGACGCATTAAGCGCGATATCGCTTCGATAATGGCTGCCGGGCAATGAAATTCGTGAGACCGTGCGATATGCGGCATCGCGGGCTTGGGTTAAATCGCTGCCCAATCCAGTGACTGTTAATACGCGACCACCGGAAGAGTGCAGCACACCATCGCGGATTTGAGTGCCTGCATGAAAAACATAAGAACTTTCATTTGTTTTGATACCTGTAATTGCTTCGCCGACTTTTGGATCTGCCGGATAACCTTCTGATGCGAGAACAACTGTTACTGCTGAATCGTCGGACCATTCGAGACCGCCAAAGTTTTCTAGGTTTTTGGTTGCGGCTGCATAAAGTAATTGTGCAAGTGGAGTTTTTAATCTTGGTAATAAAACTTGAGTTTCGGGATCACCAAAACGTGCATTGAATTCGATAACTTTTGTGCCGCGCGATGTAAGTGCAAGGCCGGCATATAACAAACCAACAAACGGGGTGCCGCGTGCTGCCATCTCTTGAATAGTTGGATTTAAAACTTGATTCAGAGTTTCTTCCATAATTTCATCGGGCGCCCAGGGCAGCGGTGAATATGCGCCCATGCCACCAGTGTTTGGACCAAGATCGCCATCGAATGCTCGCTTGAAATCTTGTGCTGGTTGCATCGGGATAACTGTTGTGCCATCGCTGATGCCAAAGAGTGAAACTTCGGGGCCATCTAAAAATTCTTCGATCACAACTTGTGGTGCTAGCAGTGCATGTTCGATTGCTAAGTCGCGATCTTCGGTAACAACAACACCTTTACCGGCAGCAAGGCCATCGTGTTTCACAACATAAGGTGCGCCAAAAGTATCTAAGGCTTTCTCAATCTCTTTCTGGTTGTTGCAGGTAAAGCTCTTTGCAGTTGGGACTCCGGCATCTCGCATAACTTGCTTGGCAAAATCCTTTGATCCTTCGATTTGTGCAGCTGCTTTCGATGGACCAAAGCAGGCGATATTGGCTTTGTTTAGTGCATCAGCCAGACCATTTACCAAAGGTTTTTCCGGACCAACAACGACGAGATTAGAATTTAATTTCTTTGCAAGTTCAACGATTGCGCTGTTGTCATTGATATCAATTGCATGGCATAACGCAATTTCTGCAATACCTGGATTTCCTGGTGCTACGTGAAGTTCTTCTAAAGTTGTATCGCGATTTAGTGCTGCAGCAAGTGCGTGTTCACGCCCGCCTGACCCAATCAGCAATACTTTCAAATGAACTCCGTAATTGAGATTGTTTCATCGCGGCCTGGGCCAACACCGATTGCACTTATTGGTGCATCAGAGATTTTCTCCAGATACTTTACGTAGGCCTGGGCATTTGCGGGGAGATCGCTAAATTTGCGAGCACCAGAGATATTCTCATTCCAGCCTGGTAAATACTCATAAATTGGTTTCGCATGGTGGAAATCAGTTTGTGATGCTGGAAGTTCTTCAACGCGCTGGCCATCGATTTCGTAGGCAACACATACTGGGATTTTCTCCCAACCAGTAAGCACATCCAACTTTGTTAAGAAGAAATCTGTAAGTCCGTTGACGCGAACTGCGTAACGTGCAATCGGTGCGTCATACCAACCGCAACGACGAGCACGTCCAGTTGTGACACCGACTTCGCCACCAATACGACGTAGCGATTCACCATCTTCATCAAACAATTCGGTTGGGAATGGACCGGAACCAACTCGAGTTGTGTAAGCCTTAACAATTCCGATTACGCGAGTGATCTTTGTTGGTCCGATTCCGGAACCAGTTGATGCACCGCCCGCAGTTGGGTTTGATGATGTTACGAAAGGATAAGTGCCGTGATCGACGTCGAGAAGAGTTCCTTGGGAACCTTCGAGAAGCACGGTTTTGCCAGCTTTTAACGCCTTATCTAGTAGCAGCACGGTATCTGTTACATATGGACGCAAGATTTCGGCATATGCCAAATATTCGGCCAATACTTCTTCAATTTCGATTCCTTTGCGATTGAAAACCTTGATTAAAACTTGGTTCTTATCGCGAAGTGCGCCTTCGATTTTTTGACGCAAGATAGATGGATCAAATAAATCTTGAACGCGGATACCGATGCGATTTATCTTGTCGGCATAAGCAGGTCCAATTCCGCGACCGGTTGTGCCGATCTTTGAATTACCAAGGAAGCGTTCTGAAACTTTATCGATGGTGCGGTGATAAGGCGTAATCAAATGTGCGTTTGTGCTGATCTTTAACTTTGAAGTATCAATACCGCGTTCGTTCAAGCCTTTGATTTCTTCAAGCAGAACAGATGGATCAATTACAACACCGTTGCCGATAACTGGAACTACATTCGGTGAAAGGATCCCGGAAGGCAATAAGTGCAGTGCATATTTCTGATCACCGATTACAACAGTGTGGCCCGCATTGTTTCCGCCTTGATAGCGAACAACATAATCAACACGGTCGCCAAGTAAATCGGTAGCTTTACCTTTACCTTCATCGCCCCATTGGGCACCGAGCAGAACTAGTGCTGGCATTTAGGCCCGAAGAGATGTGCCGGTTGAACGAAGATCTTCGCAAGCAAGAACAACGCGTGCAGCAATACCAGCTTCAGCAGCTTTGCCCCATGCGCGTGGATCGTATGCTTTTTTATTTCCGACTTCACCATCAATCTTTAGAACACCGTCGTAATTTTTCATGACGTGATCAACGATTGGGCGAGTAAATGCATATTGGGTGTCAGTATCGATATTCATCTTAATTACACCGTAATCAAGGGCTTCACGGATCTCGGAGAGCAATGAACCAGAGCCACCGTGGAATACCAGGTCCATCGGCTTTGTACCAGAAGCAAGTCCGTGCTTTGCAGCGACTGCATCTTGAAGTGTTTTTAGAATTGCAGGTTGTAGAACGACGTTTCCTGGCTTGTAAACACCATGAACGTTTCCGAATGTTGCAGCGACCATGTAACGACCGCGTTCGCCCATTCCCAAAGTTTCAACTGTCATAAGTGCATCTTCAGGTGTCGAATAAAGCTTTGCATCGTGCTTGGCCTCGATACCGTCTTCTTCGCCACCAACAACACCGATTTCAATTTCTAGAAGTGTGCGTGCTGCGGCAGACTTTGTAATTAGTTCATCTGCGATTGACATATTTTCTGGCATTGAAACTGCTGATCCATCCCACATGTGTGAACTGAATAGTGGGCCTTTGCCATCTTTAATTCGCTGTGCACCAAGATCTAGAAGTGGGCGCATGAAGCCATCCAACTTTTCAACTGGGCAGTGGTCGGTATGGATTGCAATATTGACGTTGTAATTCTTCGCAACGATGTGTGCGTATTCGGCGAGGGCAACTGCGCCGTCGACCATATTCTTTACTGTTGAACCTGATAGGTATTCCGCTCCGCCCCAAGAAATTTGGATGATGCCGTCAGATTTTGCTTCTGCAAAACCACGAAGAGCGCCGATTAACGTCTGTGAAGATGAGACGTTGATTGCGGGATATGCAAAAGCTTTTGCCTTCGCGCGATCCAACATTTCGGCATAAATTTCCGGGGTTGCAATTGGCATTTTCTTCTCCCAAATCAAGTGGTTTGCTACGTAAGGCTGGCGTAAATCTCTGGCCGGGCACTTCGATGGGCTGCGGTGAGGCTTACGGCATATCCCACCACATTTTGGGGCGGATTGGAAAACCGTGCGCCTAGCGGCGCGATTTATCTGGGGCTAGCCCAAGCCAAAAAAGCTGAGAATGTGGTTTAGGGCGTTCGCTGCGAAATTGCTGTTAATGACCATTTTTCCGACCCGACCGATAGCCTTTATTGCGACGGTGAATGTATGAAGGTTAGTGATTGCATTTATTAAAAATCCCAAGTTGTTCTCCTTATTTATCATTATTTATTATTGATTTTGCTTGCTTGGGAAAGATAGAGAGTTTGAACTCCAAAATTTGGGGCGCTTGGAAAAATCTTGGACAAAGTTATGGTGTGTAAAACTCTTGGCTGGTAACCTTAAAAACATGACGACTCTTGAAAATCTTGGCTCGGAAGATCGCAAATTTCCACCATCTGCCGAATTCGCAGCAAAGGCCAACGCGCAGGCCGAGATGTATGCCCGTGCGAAAGCTGATCGTTTAAAGTTTTGGGAAGATGCTGCAAGCCAACTGCATTGGGAGAAGAAGTGGGACACAGTTCTTGATTGGCAATTGCCATTTGCAAAGTGGTTTGTCGGCGGAAAAATAAATGCTTGTTATAACGCGGTTGATCGAAATGTAATCGAGGGCCGTGGCGATCGGGTTGCTTTTTATTTTGAAGGTGAGCCTGGTGATACTCGCACAATCACTTATTCTGATCTGCTGCGCGAAGTTTCAAAGCTAGCAAATGCCTTAACTGAGATGGGAATTACTTCTGGCGATCGGGTTGCAATTTACCTGCCGATGATTCCAGAAGCTGCTATTGCGATGTTGGCATGTGCCCGAATTGGTGCAATGCACTCAGTTATCTTCGGTGGATTTTCGGCTGATGCCGTAACGGTGCGAAACAATGATGCAAAGGCAAAGTTAGTAATCACTGCCGATGGTGGATTTAGAAAGGGTGCTGCATTTGCTCTGAAACCAACGGTTGATACCGCTCTTGCTGGCTCGCCAACAGTCGAAAAAGTTTTAGTTGTAAAGCGCACTGGCCAAGAGACTGCGATGCAAGCAGGTCGCGATATTTGGTGGCACGACGCAGTTGATCACCAATCAGATAAGCATGTCGCACAGGGCTTTGATAGCGAACATGGCTTGTTTATTCTTTACACATCCGGCACAACTGCAAAGCCAAAAGGGATTTATCACACAACCGGAGGGTATTTAACGCAGGCTGCATTCACTCACAAGATGGTCTTTGATTTAAAGGCTGAGAGCGATGTCTATTGGTGCACTGCAGATATCGGTTGGGTAACGGGACACTCATATGTGGTTTATGGGCCACTAACAAATGGTGCGACGCAGGTTATGTATGAGGGAACTCCTGATACTCCAAGTAAGTCACGAATGTTTGAAATCATTGAGAAATATAAAGTTTCAATTCTTTATACTGCGCCAACTCTGATTCGCACTTGGATGAAATGGGGCGATGAATATCCAAAGGGTTCTGATTTAACTTCGCTGCGTCTACTTGGATCTGTCGGAGAACCAATTAATCCGGAAGCTTGGATGTGGTACCGCGAAGTAATTGGTGGAAATCGTTGTCCAATTGTTGATACTTGGTGGCAGACCGAAACCGGTGCAATCATGATTTCACCACTGCCTGGTGTCACTGAAACTAAACCTGGTTCGGCAATGCGCGGGCTGCCAGGAATTGGTGCGCGAGTTATTGATGAAAAAGGTGAGGAAGTTGCACTTGGTGGTGGCGGATATTTAGCGTTAACCGAACCTTGGCCTTCAATGCTCCGTGGAATTTGGGGCGAAGAAGAACGATATAAAGAGACTTACTGGTCGCGCTTTCCTGGAAAATATTTTGCTGGTGACGGCGCAAAAATTGATAGCGATGGGGCGATTTGGTTGCTTGGTCGTGTAGATGATGTGATGAATGTTTCTGGTCACCGGATTTCAACCACTGAAGTTGAATCAGCACTTGTTTCGCATGAATCTGTCGCTGAAGCTGCAGTAGTCGGCGCAAAAGATGAGATGACTGGTCAAGGAATTGTTGCCTTCGTAATTATGCGTGGCGGTATCGAACATCTAGATGGCGATGCACTTGTTAAACAATTGCGTGATCACGTTGCGAAAGAGATTGGCGCAATTGCAAAGCCACGACAGATAATTGTTGTAGCTGAACTTCCAAAGACCCGAAGCGGAAAGATTATGCGCCGCTTACTTCAGGATGTTGCTGAAAACCGCGCAGTTGGTGATTCAACAACACTTGCAGATCCAAATATTATGAAATTAATCAGCGAAGGTTTAAAAACTGGAAAGAGCGAAGATTAATTTAAGCTTTTTACCTTCTCAGTTACATTTGTAATTAGAGTTGGCATGTATTGGTCAATCGTCTGATAGATCTGACTCTCTGGAATGTTTTCATTAGCCCATTGCCAAGGAGTTGCGAGACAGACCACGGCAACCAAATAAGCCATCAAAACAATGCGCAGACTCGAGAACGCTGCTCCCAATAGCGAATCGAGCCATTTGAAAGGGCCAAAAAGTATTTTTTTATGAAAGAAGCTGGCGAACTTGATAAGAATTAATTGCCCGACAGCAGATCCAACTGCAATAGCTAATATCAACGCGGCAAATTTCTGCAGAACGCCATCCCAATCCTTTAGATAATTCCAAGAGATTGCCAGACCCAATACGCCGCCGCCAACATAACCAATCATTGAGAAAATTGATTTTAGAAATCCTGCTCGGTAACCACGATAAAACGAGAGCAGAATTAGAATTCCAAGCCCGATATCTACCCAGTTATTTTTCATAGCTTTACCCCTAAGTATTTCGCTACATCCGAGAATAGTTCATCCTTCGATTTCAAGACACCGATATGTTTGTAAATCACTTCGCCTTCAGAATTTATATACCAAGTAATTGGAACACCTGGACCAAAGGTGCTCTTTGTTGAACCATCTTGGTCGTAAAGATTTGGCCAAGTGATTCCTTGGTCGACAACAAATTTGCGACCCTTCTCCATATTTGGTTCTTCAACATCGATGCCGATGATTTGAACTTTTCCGGTTGCAGCTAATTCCCTTAAGAATGGCATCTCTTCGCGACATGGGGCACACCAAGAGCCCCACACATTAATGATTGCTGGCCCTTTAATTGCTTTGAGAACTACTTTGGAATTTCCATCTAAACACTCAAGAGTTGTGCCAGAAGTTATATTTGGATCGGTTTCGATCGACGAGCAAGAAATAACTTTTCCAGGGCTGCTGATTGTTGAATTCTCAGATCCGCAAGATGTAAGAAGAAAAGTTGAAATCAATAACGCTGCAATAACTTTCATCGAAAGTCTGCATCCGTTTTTACAAGCGCCATAGCTTTAACTTTATCCACTTCTCCGATGCCAAATGATGGACACAATTTAG
>JAURGA010000047.1 GCA_030834095.1 Candidatus Nanopelagicales bacterium
CATACTGAGAAAATTTTCCGCCACTTGGTAGATGAATTGGGTATCAAATCCTTAATGGAGCCACTAAGTGCAAGCGTCGGCGAACATGGAATTGATTTAGATATTGCATATGTTGCAGACCCTTGGATGGGCAAGGTTGAATTAATTGATTGGAAGGGGCTTTGGACTTCCCGTCCTGCCGCTCCCCGCATCGAAGGCGTAAACCACGTGGCATTTGGTGTTCATGATATGAAGGTAACAACTGATTTCTACAAGCAACTTGGATTTATTGATCAAATCTTTGAATCAAAAGAATTTTTTGAACCGATGGCACCTTGGTATCAAGTAGGACGCCCACTACCAGGACATCACATGACGCTCTGGCTTTCTGGCGAGGGTGCAGGAATCGAACCAGTTCGCCTTACTCCGCTCTGGGAAGATTGCCGTGGCGAATGGGGTCACGTTGGTCCAATGGACTTCGGTATCGGTGTTCAGAATATTAAGAAGGCTGTTGCCACTCTTAAAGAGTTAGGCATTGAAACTCATAGCGATATTCAGGTATTAGATGTTGGAAATACTGAATTCAAATATGTTTACTTCAAAGATCCAGATGACCAATATGTATCGCTCGTTGAAAGTAATTACTAGTTAATTACTGGCTTTCAACCCATCCTGGGTTCTGATTTGCATTCCCTCTTTTACCCAAGTCATGCATGCGCGGGTATTTGGCTTTTCGTCAACCACAACTAAACAGTCGAAACAAACACCCATTCCGCAGAAAACTCCTCTTGGCTCCCCCAGTGTGGTTGTTCGCATTGCGACAATTTCTTCAGAGAGCAGAACAGTTGCGACGCTTTCGCCAAGATATGCAGTAACTGGCTTGCCATTTAGGGCGATTGTTACAGCCGCACCACGTTCGATATTTCCATCGAGTGGAATTCGTCCTGCAGTATTTTCATTCACTGCGCTAGTGTGCCAATCTAAGATAGAATTTTCAATATGACATCATCACTTTTTGCGCCAATTAAAATTCGTTCTACTGAATTTGGAAATCGAGTTTGGGTTAGTCCGATGTGCCAGTATTCAGCTAAAGATGGCGTAGTCAGCGAATGGCATCATGTTCATCTAGGTGCATTTGCTACCGGTGGTGTTGGCTTAATAATGGTTGAAGCAACGGGTGTAGAACCTGAAGCAAGAATCTCTATCGGTTGCACCGGAATGTGGAATGACAAACAAGCGGAAGCATTTAAACCAATTGTGAAATTTGTGCATTCGCAAGGTGTGAAAATTGGTATTCAATTGGCCCATGCTGGTCGCAAAGGTTCGACTATGGTTCCTTGGGATGATCACGAAATTGCAAGTGCGGATGAAGGTGGCTGGGAGACCGTAGGCCCAAGCCCAATAAGTTATAAAGATTTTCCGCTGCCAAGAGAGTTAAGCGTTGCTGAAATAAACGAGCTAACTACTAAATTTGTTGAAGCGAGTCTTCGTTCAGTTGAAGCTGGTTTTGACGTTATTGAGATACACGCGGCACATGGCTATTTATTCCATCAATTTATGTCACCAATAACTAATAAGCGCACTGACCAATATGGCGGAAGCTTCGAAAATAGAATCAGATTTTTAGTTGATACCGCAAAAGCAATTAGAGAACATATTGGTAATGAGATCCCACTCTTTACTCGGATCTCGGCGACCGATTGGGTCGAAGGCGCTTGGGATATTGAAGAGTCGATAGCGCTCTGCCGGATCCTTAAGGAAGTTGGTGTGGATTTAATCGATGTATCTTCCGGTGGGCTGGTCCACGATGCCAAAATTACAACTGGTCCGGGATATCAAGTTCAACTTGCTGCCCAAGTTAAAGCCGGTGCAGATATTTTAACTTCGGCTGTTGGAATCATCACTGAAGCTACTCAAGCCGAAGAAATTATCAGCAGTAAAAGCAGCGATGCCGTAATGATCGGAAGACAGATGCTACGCAACCCTCGTTGGGCAATAAGCGCAGCTGAAGAGCTTGGTGAGAAAATTCCTTGGTCATTACAACTAGAAAGATCTAGGCGCTTGGGCGCAAGAAAGTCGCCTCAGTAATTTAAAAACGGTTAAGTGAAAAAGGTTTCAAATCTATTTTTGGTGTTAAATTTAAAACCAAATCAGCGAGAACCTCGCCCAAAAGCGGTGAAGCGGTGAATCCCATGTATGGATACATTCCAACGTATGCTCCTGGCGCATCAGGCAACTCACCAATTATTGGATTGTGATCCGGGGTTCCATTACCAACACCAATCCAAGTTCGAATTACTTTTACTTTGGATATGGATGGACAAACCGTTAGGGCAACCCGCAAATTAGATTGCAGGGAATCAAGGTTCAGCGCGGCCTCGCCTGAATTATCGTATCTGGCAGGCCAACCACCACCAATCAGAAGCGAACCAGAATTGGCTTGCTTAAAGGTCAACTTCTCAGTTGTGAAATATATTAAGTGGTTAACGAATTTTTCGACCTGTTCGGTTACTGAAACTTGAACCGGAACATCTGAAATAGGAAGATCCAAGCCTAAAGATTTTGCCAACTTAGGCAGCCCAGCGTTTGCAGTTAAAACCACTTTTTCAGCGCGAAAATCGCCAACATTTGTCTGTAATTTAAATTTTCCATTTTCCTTAGAAATCTCAAAGACTTCTACCCCAGTAGCAATAGAAGCACCAGCTTCTCGTGCCCTCGCAGCAAAGGCCGGCGCAGTAACCAATGGATTAGCCTTACCTTCGATTGGGCAGAATGCAGCGCCCAACATTTTCTGCGAAATGTAGGGAGCCAATTCCCGTAGCTCGTTCTGATCTATCAACCTGGAAGCAATTCCAATTTCATTTTCGAGTTTTACCTTTGCTTCGAGCGCAGTCATGTCGGTAGCCGATTGTGCGACCATTAAACCGCCCTTACCGCCCACTTCTAGGTCGGTATCAAGCGTTGTTGAAAGATTCTTCCAAATGTCTAGCGATGCCGCTAAGAACGATAAGCCAGGCAGAAAATTGCGCGCCCACTTCATTCCTAGTTCGTGAAATGGTTCAAATTGAATCTGTCCATGCAAACTTCCAGCATTTCTTCCTGAGGCCTGAGTGTTTAAATCGAATTTTTCTAAAAGTGCGACATTCGCACCCTTGATTGCAAGGTTGTAGGTAGTTGCGCAACCAGCGGCTCCACCGCCAATAACAATTGCATCAAAATTTCTCTGCTCAAGAGATTGATGCGAATTAGTAAACACATTAATATACTAACTTACGAGTTAATATTTAAGTAGTTGATTGGGGAGAAATGTCTAAAGAATTCCGCGGTAGTTATGGTGTCTTAGTAACACCATTTACAG
>JAURGA010000010.1 GCA_030834095.1 Candidatus Nanopelagicales bacterium
ACGAATTGCACTTGACCCTAAATCTCCAGATGCAACATCTATAACTCTAAATGGAACTTCCATTGCCTTTAGAAAATCTTTCTCCCATTCGAGAAGTCGCAAATGTTCCGCCTTCGCATCTTCAGGTTTAACAAATGAAAACATTTCAACTTTATCGAATTGATGGACACGGATAATTCCGCGGGTATCTTTGCCGTAAGTCCCAGCCTCGCGACGGAAGCATGATGAATAACCGGCATACCTAATAGGCAAATTCTCAACAATTTCATCCATGTGATACGCAGCAAGTGGGACTTCACTTGTTCCAACCAAATAAACATCATCTTCTTCTAAGTGATAAACATTCTCCGCGGCTTGGCCAAGAAATCCGGTGCCCTCCATCGCAGCTGGATTTACCAGAACTGGTGGAATTACCGGAATGAATCCAGCTTTAACTGCTGATGAGATTGCAAAATTAACGAGTGCAAATTCCAGCATCGCACCAGGACCTGTTAAGTAATAAGAACGCGACCCTGCAACTTTTGCCCCGCGTTCGGTATCAATCGCCTTAAGCAATTTTCCTAATTCCACATGATCTTTTGGTTCAAAACCCTCGCCCTTAAAATCGCGTGGCATACCAATTTCTTCAATTACCTTGAAATCTTCTTCGCCACCAACTGGCGCATCTAAATCAATTAAATTTGAAATCTTTAATAAGTATTCACGTGTTTTAGCTTCAAGCTCGCCGCGCTTGGCATCTGCTGCCTTGACCTTATTTGCTAGCTCTTTTGCATTCTCTAAAAGCGCCGTTTTCTCATCACCTTTAGCTGCACCAACTGATTTAGATAGGGCATTTTGTTCAGCACGAATAGTTTCGAATTCACTTAGCGCCGCCTTACTTAGGGCATCGGCTTCGATTAGTTGGTCTACAACTGCAACATCTTCGCCACGAACTTTCTGAGAATGGCGAATTGCATCGGGATTTTCCCGTAAAGTTTTCAGATCAATCACGTGTGCAAGCCTATCTAGTTACTTTTACCAACACGTGGATATGAGCCAAGGAAACGAATGTCCTCACAAATTTTGCGCACACCTTCAATGGCTGCAGCTACTTTAGGGTCTGCAATATGTCCTTCTGCATCAATAATGAAATGGTAGTGGCCGAGTTCGCGGCCAGTCGGACGTGATTGAATAAAAGTTAAATTGACATCTTGTTTTGCAAACTCTGTAAGAATTTCCAGTAGTGCTCCAGCATGATCAATTCCAATAAAGGCAACAAGTGAAGTTCGATCATTTCCGGTTGGTTTTGGAGTTTCACCAGGTTTTTGGGCCACTACAAATCGAGTTACTGCGCCGGTGTTATCGCCGATATCGGTAGCTATAACTTTGAGACCATAATTTTTTGCAGCAATTTCAGATGCAATGGCGGCATCATAATTTCCATCTTTCAATCCCTTCGCAGCGCCAGCGGTTGATGACATCTCAACTACTTCGGCTTGGGGATAGTTCTTGGCAATATAAGAGCGGCATTGCGCTTCCGCGTGGGGATGGGTAGCAATTTTTGTAATTGGCTTACCAGCGCTTTCAGGGAGGACCATTAGCGCAAAGGAAACTGGAAGAGTTGTTTCAGCTGTTACAACAAGTGGAGTTCCGACCGCTAATTCATCCAGTGTTCTAGAAACAACACCCTCTACGGAATTTTCAATTGGAACTAAAACTTTTTCAGCTTTGCCATCGCGAACTGCGTCAAGAGCTGCAGTTACATTTGAATAAGGAACCAGAACATCTGATTCACCTGCGATTTGGCGAAGCGCTGCCTCGGTGAAAGTCCCAGTTGGACCAAGATAGGCATATGTTGTTATTGGACTCACTGGTTAAGAGTAACCGAGCCAGTGCAGTGCTCGTTAACGATTATTCTTGAAGAACTCGCTTAATAGCAAAGCGCATTCGCTTTCATTCACTCCTGAAATAACTTCAACCTGATGCAGCGTTCTTGGATCACGCAGAACATCCCAAACTGAGCCAACCGCACCAGCTTTTGCATCCCAAGCACCAAATACCAATGTCTTTATTCTTGCCTGCGAAATTGCACCTGCGCACATTGGGCAAGGTTCAAGTGTCACGACAATTGTGTGACCATCCAAACGCCAAGAACTATTTGCGATTGCAGCTTCACGAAGAGCAATAATTTCAGCGTGTGCACTTGGATCGTTATCAATTTCTCTACGATTAAAACCAGTTGAAATCACTTCGCCCGCTGGATTTATTACCAGTGCACCCACTGGGACATCACCGGAAGCGAGCGCTGATTTAGCAATTTCTAACGCCTGCTGCATTTCATCTTGATAAGAATTTGAAATTAAAGACAATGTTTATTGGCTCTCGTAAAGTTCGGCGAATTGATTTCCAAATCCAAGTTTTGACGCTATTGCATCTAACTGTTCGTCAGGGAAAAGTTCTGGATCATCACAGAGCGCTTCAAGTTCCATTGCGCTCATGCCGAGATCTGATAGTAAATCAATGTCACCACCAGGTTGCGAAACATCATCTTCTTCCGGGAATGGCAGATCCAGCATTTCAAGTAAGTCAGCAGCTAAATCAGACTCGAGTGCATATGTAACATCGCTAATCATCATTTGCATTTGAGAACCAAGCGCTCTAGCAACAACAAAATAATCTTCTTCGATTGCAATCAGCGCAATCGCCCCGCCATTGGTTGCTTGCGAATTCAATTGATCCATGATTGAACCGAGATCCCTGGCATGAGTTAGTTCCGACACATTCCAGCGACCATCTTCGTGCCACGCAATAATCCCAAAGTCTTCCACATTGCTCGACTCGTTTATCAATGCGCTCACCCCCGGTCCTATTAATGCAGGCTTCAATACTGACACTAAAGCGGGCGTGCGACAAGCCCCACTAGCGCGAGTAAGGTATGCGTCGTGAAGATTCATGTAGCGAACCATCCATTGCTTGCACATAAATTGACAGTGCTTCGGGATGAAAAAACTAATTCTCCAACTTTTCGCCAATTAACTGAAGAAATCGTCACTTTATTGGCTTACGAAGCAACGCGAGAAGTTCGCACAACTCCAGTAAAAGTTAAGACCCCAGTTGCGATGGCCGATGGTGTCGAACTTACAAAACCAAGACCTGTAGTTGTCCCAATTTTGCGCGCTGGTCTTGGAATGCTCGAGGGAATGACTCGATTAATGCCGACAGCTGAAGTTGGTTTTCTCGGAATGATTCGCGATCACGACACTTTAAAGCCATCTACATATGCAAATCGCTTGCCCGATGATTTAACTGGACGGCAGTGCTACATCCTTGATCCAATGCTTGCAACTGGTGGAACTCTGATTGCCGCAATCAATTACCTTCTTGAGCGCGGTGCCACCGATATCACTGCGATAACAATCTTGGCTGCACCTGAAGGAATTGCACTGCTTGAAAAAGAATTTGCTGGAAAGAACTTGCCAATAACAATTGTTACCGGTGCTCTTGATGAAAAATTAAATGAAAAGGGTTACATCGTTCCTGGTTTGGGCGATGCCGGCGATCGTTTATATGGAGTTGTGTAAAACATGGCATCTACAAGTCCTGGCTACGGAATAACTATTCGCGTTGAAGGTCCGCCTTCTGCGCAACCAGTAGCAGAAGTTACAACTGCGATTACCGCTGCAGGTGCTGCAATAACTGCTCTTGACGTTGTTGAATCTTTCTTAGATCACGTAGTCATCGACGTGACTTGCGATGCAATCGATGCTGAACACGCTGAGGCAATTACTGCATCAATTGCAAGCCATCCAGAACTTACTGTTCGTAAAGTCAGTGATCGCACTTTCTTATTACACCTTGGTGGCAAGATTGAAATTCAATCTAAGGTTCCACTAAAAACCCGTGATGATCTTTCTCGTGCATACACCCCTGGTGTTGCTCGTATTTCACAAGCTATTGCCGCAGATAAATCAGATGCTCGGCGCCTAACAATCAAACGAAATACTGTTGCAGTTGTTACAGATGGATCGGCTGTCTTGGGACTCGGAAATATTGGGCCAGAAGCTGCGCTTCCTGTCATGGAGGGTAAGGCTGCGCTATTCAAGAGATTTGCTGATGTTGATGCTTGGCCAGTCTGTTTGGATACTCAAGATGTAGATGAGATTGTAAGAACTGTTCAAATCATTGCTCCAGTTTACGGTGGAATTAACCTAGAAGATATCTCTGCACCTCGTTGTTTTGAAGTTGAGCGCCGACTTCGCGATCTTCTAGATATCCCAGTTTTTCACGATGATCAACACGGAACTGCAATTGTTGTTCTTGCTGCTCTTACCAATGCGCTGAAGTTCGTTAAAAAAGATTTAGCAAAAGCAAAAATAGTAATGAGTGGAGCCGGAGCTGCCGGAACTGCAATTGCTCGGTTGTTAGTAGCAAGTGGTGCCAAAAATATTATTGGTTACGATAAAGATGGTCTGGTCTCCGAACACAAAGCCGGCGATCAAGAGATGCGCACCTGGTTTGTTGATCACTGCTCTCCTGGAAATTTCAATGGAACAATCACAGAAGCCATGATTGGTGCCGATATCTTTATTGGTGTCAGTGCTCCGGATGTCTTAAAGGAATCTGATGTCGCCGCAATGGCTGCAGATTCTATAGTTTTTGCGCTAGCAAATCCAGATCCAGAGATTGATCCTGCGGTTGCCCGTAAATATGCAGCGGTTGTTGCTACTGGCAGAAGTGATCAACCAAACCAAATCAATAACGTTCTTGCATTCCCAGGAATCTTCCGCGGTTTACTTGATGGTCGAATCACAAAAATTACAGACGCGATGTTGGTTGCAGCAGCTGATGCTATTTCTTCTTGTGTTACATCAGATCAGCTAAATGCAAACTTCATCGTTCCAAGTGTTTTTGATACTCAGGTTGTAACTAAAGTTGCGGACGCTGTAAAACTTGCTGGTCGCACTTAGCGCTTAAAAAGCCTTGATTGCCCACCTATAACAACACCAAGATAAGTCATCAGGATTCCTGAGACTAAAAACCAAGAAACTGTGTTTCCGTTTGTTGGTGCAATCAGATCAATCAAGAGTGATCCGATTAATGTGCCTCCAACGCTAAAGAGTGTGAAAGTCAAAACACCAAGATGTTGGACAATTGTTGAAGTAAATGCAATATAGATAACACCAATTGTTCCTCCGGTGTAAATCCACCATGGACCAGTTGGAAGTGGAACTATTTCATCTCCGTTAAAGATTAAGAGCGCAAATAACATAAGTGCTAAAACAGAGGTTCCCATAAAGAAATTCAATAGCGAAGTTGTGAAACTTGCCTTCGAATATTCATTGATCTGGCCATTGAGCGCACGTTGAACACCAACTAAGGCACCGGCTAACGTTGCAAGGGCAACCGCAAAAACCGAGAATGAGGCTAAGGAAATTCGATCCAGCGCTGAGATAAAAACAGCAAATACGGTTATCAAAGCTGCCATGACTCGACGTTTTGAAATCAATTTTTTGCCACCACCGGTTAAGCCAATTCGATCTACTATCAATGACATAGCGGTTTGGCCCGCAATTGATGCTACAGAATAGAGAGCCACGCCAATTATCGGCACAACTTGAGTTTGTAGTGCAACAAAACTTCCACCAAGAACTCCAGCAAAAAGTCGCCACCTTGGAATTTCTTTTGCAGCAACTGCAACACGAAGGTTTCGAATTCCAGTTTTAATTGATTTATTAAAAGGTGCAATAAGAGATATAACAATCAAACCTGAACCAAATGAGACGAGCGCCGCTTCAGTGCTATTGCCTAATAAATGCGAGAGTTCGCCATTCGCGCGCGATTGCAGCGCGATTAATACACCAGAAATCGCAGCGAGCACTTCAAGTCTGGCAGTTTGTGAATGTGTAATCTTAATTTTCGAGACCTTCTAAAATTGTATTAGCCTGCAACCAACTCTCTTCGATTGCAGACTTCTCTTGGGATAATTTCGCTAATTCTTCCATGTTCTGGGCCAATTTTTCATGATCGAAAGCTAGTTCACTCTGCTGACTCTCTAACTCAATAATTTGTGCTTCTAGTTTTGCGATTTGGCGCTCATACTTCGCAATCTCCTTCCGCACTTCTTTGATCTCTGCAATATTTGATGTCTTGACTTTTGGAATTACAGATCCACTAGATTCAATTGAGCTAGTTCGAAGCTTTAAATATTCATCAATGCCCCTAGGTAAATCGCGTAACTTTGAATCACCTAGTAGGCCAACAAAGCGATCACATACTCGTTCTAGGAAATATCTATCGTGCGAAATCACTAAAAGCGTGCCGCCAAAGGAGTCGAGTAAATCTTCAAGAGCAGTAAGAGTCTCGACATCAAAATCATTTGTTGGCTCATCGAGCATTAAGACATTTGGGCTATCCATTAGTAGCCGAGTCAATTGCAACCTACGTCGCTCGCCGCCCGATAAATCTCCGACCGGAGTCCACTGCGAATCTGTATTGAAACCTAACTTTTCACAGAGCTGGCTGGCTGATAACTCTTTGCCATTTCCTAATTGAACCTGGTTAGCCACTTTTTCTACTGCCTCTAGAACTCGCCAAGTTGGATCTAACTCTTCAAGATGTTGTGAGAGAAATGCAGCTTTGACTGTCACTCCCGTCGTTATCTTGCCGGCCGTAGAACTAATCTGACCAAGCAAGGCCCTAAACAAAGTTGTTTTACCAGCGCCGTTTACTCCCACAACGCCAATGCGATCACCGGGACCGATGTTCCAGTAAAGGTCTTCCAAAATTATTTTTTCACCAGCTTTAATCGTTGCTTGATGAATTTCAAAAACTGTATTTCCCAATCTATTTGCTGCAAAATTTAGAAGCTCGGTCTCGTTTCTAGGTGGTGGCTCATTTGCAATCAAAGTGTTGGCAGCATCTATTCTAAATTTTGGTTTTACAGTTTGTGCAGGTGCACCTCTTCGAAGCCAGGCGAGTTCTTTTCGGATCAACATATTTCGCTTGCCATCTTCAACTGTTATCTGACGGGCTCGTTCGGCTTTAGATAAAACATATGCGGAATATCCACCGTCATAGGCCAGAACGTTTCCATCTACAACTTCCCAGATTTGATCTGAGACTTCATCCAAGAACCAACGATCGTGAGTGATCACTACAACTGCTAATTTTGTATTGTGCTTTAAATATTGTGCAAGCCATGAAACCCCTTCAACATCTAAGTGGTTTGTTGGTTCATCCAATAAAACTAAGTCAAGATCTGCAATTAACAACTTCGCTAAATTAACCCGACGGCGTTCACCGCCAGATAAATAAGAAATCTTTCGATCAAGCAGCTCTTCGCTAATGCCGCCAAACAATCCGGTTAGGACTTCTCTGACTTTTGAATTACCGGCCCACTCATGTATTGCTAAATCTCCGAGGACGACATCGCGCACCAATGAATCCTCATCTGAGTCATCGCTCTGCCCCAATAATCCGATATTGATTGAGCCGGCTTTTGAGACCCGTCCAGAGTCTGGTGCTTCAATCCCAGCCATCACTTTAATTAGCGTGCTTTTGCCGCCACCGTTTCTGCCAACAATTCCAATTCGATCACCAGTGTTTACGCCAAGTGAGACGCCTTCCAATAACGCTCTAATATCAAAAGATTTTGAGACCGACTCTAGATTCAACAAATTAGTGACGGCCATAGTGCAAGGGTATTTGACTATTGCTACAGTTGGAAAATGGATGTAACAAATAGGCAATATGCGCTCGATCTAGATGCCAAGGACCCATTGGCGAAATTCCGGGATGAATTCATAATAAATGACCCGGCAATTTGTTACTTGGATGGAAATTCATTAGGCCGGTTGCCAAAACGAACAATCAAGGTGATCAATGATTATTTGCTTAATGATTGGGGCGCGAAAGTTGTCGAGGGCTGGAGTGATTGGATTGAAGAGCCGTTTGCAACCGGAGATCTATTGGGGCGCACAACTCTTGGCGCGGCGGCAGGACAAGTTTTAGTCACTGATACGACATCAGTTAATTTCTACCAACTTGCTGGCGCAGCACTTGCCGCACGACCTGACCGCAAAACCATAATTATTGATGCCGCGAATTTCCCAACCGACCGCTATATCTTGCAAGGATATGCAAAAGAACGTGGATTAAATCTAGTCATCATCAACAATGAAGATACTGCGATTTCGCAGCACGAGCGAATCACTCCAGAAATTCTAGAAAAATACCTGAGTGAAGATGTTGCCTTCGTAACTTTTGAAGTTATTCAATATCGGGCAGGTGCTCGCAATGATGTAAAGGCGCTAACTGATGTTGCCCGAAAATATGGCGCATTTACTATTTGGGATTGCAGTCATGCAATTGGTGCTATTGATCTGCAATTTGATAAAGATGGTGTTGATCTGGCAGTTGGTTGCACATATAAATTTGGGTTCTCTGGTCCAGGTTCTCCTGGTTGGTTATATGTTTCCAAGCGAGTGCAGAACGAATTGCAAGTTCCAATTCAAGGCTGGCATGCCCAAGAAAATATGTTTGATATGGGACCAATATTTAAGAAAGCTGAAGGTTTAGCTGGTTTTCAAATCGCAACGCCTTCCATAATTGCGCTTCGTTCTGTGCAATCTTCATTTGGAATTATTGAAGAAGCTGGAATTAAAAATATAGAGGCAAAATGCGCAGCAGGAACTCAGATGATGATTGATCTTTATGATGCCTGGCTTGCCGATCTTGGATTTACTTTAAATACTCCAAGAGAAGCAAAATGGCGGGGTGGCCACGTTTCATTGGTTCATCCTGATGGTAAGCAAATTGCATTTGCGCTTCGCCAATTAGCGAATGTGATTCCAGATTATCGTGCGCCGAACTCAGTTAGATTAGCGATTTCACCACTTCAGAACTCTTATGCTGAAATCTGGGATGGTTTTTCAAGGCTAAAAGATTTAGTTGCCTCGGGAGATTACAAAAAGATTTCGAATACCAATTCAAAAGTAACGTAATTAAGCGCGGGCTGTTACCGCGTTTTGCAGCCAAGAAATTATGTCTGCGGTTGGTGTTCCAGGTGTAAAGATTTCACCAACGCCCATTTCCTTGAGTGCTAACTTGTCAGCTTCAGGAATAATTCCGCCGCCAAAAACAACAATATTTTCTGCCTTGTTATCCTTCAAGAGTTTCATAATGCGATCAAAAATTGTCATATGTGCGCCAGAAAGAATCGAAAGTCCGATAGCTTGAACATCTTCTTGAATTGCTGTTGCAATTATCTGTTCTGGACTCTGATGAAGGCCGGTGTAAATAACTTCAAATCCAGCATCGCGCAACGCACGGGCAACAACCTTTGCTCCCCGGTCATGTCCATCTAGACCAGGTTTTGCGACTACTACGCGAATCGGAACTGATTGGGATATTTCAGCCATGGGCACAACTTATCACGAGAAATATGTCATAAGGTTTGGCATATGAGCCAGAGCGATCACACCGAACTCCTTAGCCAAGTTCGCAACAGAGACCGACAGGCGTTAGCGAAGGCAATTACGATTATTGAGAACTCGGGCCAGCCATTCGAAATTGAAGATAAAGCTGGGGCGCAAGTAATCGGAATAACCGGTGCGCCCGGAGTTGGAAAATCAACCACAGTTGATGCGCTAGTTAACTTATTAAGAGAGCGAAACTTTTCAGTTGCAGTTCTTGCAGTAGATCCATCTTCACCGATATCAGGCGGCGCACTTCTTGGTGATCGAATTAGATTGACCGATCACTTCACTGATCCAGGTGTGTTTATCCGTTCACTTGCAACGCGTGGCCACCTTGGTGGACTTTCAGTTAGCACAAAAGCCGTATTGAAATTGGTGCAGAGCGCAAAATTTGATTTCATAATTGTTGAAACTGTTGGTGTAGGACAGAGCGAAGTTGAAGTTATGCGAGTTGTTGACACCGTAGTAGTAGTTCTCGCTCCTGGAATGGGAGATGGGATACAGGCATCTAAGGCCGGCCTACTTGAAATCGGTGACATCTATTTAATTAATAAATCAGATCGCGAGGGGGCAAAGGAGACTGCAGCAGATATCGAGCGTTCGATTTCAATGTCGATGCCTAAAACAGTTGCAGGAAAGCCTTGGATGCCACCAGTATTGCTTGGTGCAATGCAGAACGGAACTGGGGTAAGTGAACTCATGGCTGAAATCGAGAAACATAGAAATGGCTAGTAATGGTTAAAAGCGCTCACATAGATTCCTTTGCCACAGATAATCTTCCAGATAAATCTCTCTGGCCAGAATTAATCTTGAGCCATCCAGCGGCAACTTATCCAGAGCAATTAAATGCAAGTTACGAATTATTGGAGAGAACAATTGAATTAGTTGGCCGAGATAAATCAGCCATAATTGCTGCTGACGGTAACTTTACTTACGGCGAACTTCTTGATTTAGTAAATAGAATTTCAAATTATCTACTCGTACAAGGTGTAGTTCCAGGAAACCGGGTTGCGATTCGTAGCCCAAATAATGCGATTGCGGTTGCAATCTGGCTGGCAATTCTAAGAGTTGGTGCCATTGCGGTTACTACCATTCCACTGCAACGTGCAGTCGAATTAGCGAAGATTGTTGAAATTGGCCAGATTCAATATGCACTAGTCGATCACAGATTTGTTGAAGAGTGGCAGGCAATTCCTAACTATTCCGGAAAAACTTTTATTGTTGGTGGCGGAAGTGATTTTGATGTTGATATAGCGAAGCAAAGTGCTGAATTCAAAGTCTGTGAAACTGCAGCGGATGATGTCAGTCTCTTTGCATTTACATCTGGCTCAACCGGAGTGCCAAAAGCTACAATGCATTTTCACCGAGATATCTTGACCATTGCTGATACCTTCTCAAAGAACGTTGTTAAGCCAACAAAAGATGATGTCTTTGCTGGCAGCCCACCGATTGCATTTACATTTGGTTTAGGTGGTTTAGTTGTATTCCCACTTCGAGTCGGAGCAACAACTGTTCTATTAGAGAACGCAGCGCCACCAGTTCTGTTAGAGAAGATTTCTGAATATAAAATCTCAATTCTTTTCACTGCTCCAACTGCATACCGAGCAATGCTTCCCCAGCTTGAGGGTAAAGACGTTTCATCTCTGCGTCGATGTGTTTCTGCTGGCGAACACCTACCACTTGCAACTTGGCGCGCTTGGTTTGATGCAACTGGAAATAAATTAATTGATGGCATCGGTGCAACAGAATTACTGCATATCTTTATATCGGCAAGTGATCACGAAATTATTCCGGGACTTACTGGAAAGCCGGTTCCTGGGTATCAAGCAATGGTCGTTGATGAAAATTTTGTAGAAGTAAAAGATGGCGAACAAGGATTTCTCGCAGTTAAGGGCCCGACTGGCTGCCGCTATCTAAATGATGCCAGGCAGAAGGATTATGTCGTTAAGGGCTGGAATTTAACTGGTGATATTTATACCCGGACCCCAGAGGGCTATTTTAAATATGAATCCCGCGCTGATGACATGATTATTTCAAGTGGTTACAACATTGCGGCACCTGAGGTAGAGAATGCCCTGCTTATGCATAATGCAGTAGCCGAAGTTGCAGTAGTTGGTCTGCCAGATGAAGAGCGTGGAATGGTTGTTACTGCGTATGTTGTTCTTCGAGCAGAATTTATTACATCTGATGCTATGGCCAAAGAATTACAAGATCATGTTAAGAATCAAATTGCACCGTATAAATACCCAAGATCAATACATTTTGTTGATTCCCTACCAAAAACAACTACCGGAAAGTTGCAGCGCTTCAGATTAAAGAGCTAAAAAATCTTTGTCGGCTGCCATTTTCCATAGACTTTACGCAACTCATTCACAATTTCACCAACAGTTGCATAAGCCTTAATTGCTTCAACCGTTGCTGGAACCACGTTATCGCCAGCCTTTGCAACTACGAGTAAATTCTCAAGCGCAGCTTTGACTACGTTGTTATCTCGATTTGCACGAACTGCTTGAACAGCAGCTACCTGTTCGGATTCGCTCTTTGGATTAATCTCAAATGGTTTGATTGGGGCTGATTCAGATTGGAAGGCGTTTACACCAACAACTTTTCTGGCTCCGGATTCAATTGCCATCGTTAACTTATATGAATTCTCGGAAATTTCATTTACGAAGTAACCGTTATTGATGCATTCAAGTGCACCACCACGCTTTTCAATACCCGCCAACAAATCCCAAATTTCACGCTCTAATTCATCAGTTATTCGTTCTAATTCATAACTTCCAGCAAGTGGGTCTGGGCTATCTAGAACACCAGTTTCAAAAGCAATCACTTGCTGGGTGCGAAGTGCCAGTGTCGCTGCTTCTTCGGATGGAACACCAAGTGCTTCATCAAATGCTGATACGTGCATGGTTTGAATTCCACCAAGTGCAGCAGACATCATTTCGATTGAGGTTCTGACCACATTGTTCATTGCTTGTTGCGCAGTAAGCGATGAGCCAGCAGTAAATGCAAAGATGCGTAATTTCTCGGATGCTGGATCCTTGGTTCCATATTTTTCACGCATCAACTTTGCCCAGACTCTGCGGGCAGCGCGGAATTTTGCAATTTCGGGTAGGAAGTCAATATTTGAAGATAGAAATGTAAATAGGGTTGGGGCAACGAAATCTACGGAAACCCCGCGAGCGATTGCTTTATCTAAATACTCACGAGCATTTGCAAAGGTAAATGCAACTTCTTGCACCGCATTAGAGCCAGCTTCGCGGATGTGATATCCAGACATTGCAAGAGAAACCCACTTAGGAATCTTGGTTGCAATATGTTCGATTACATCAACAGAGAGCTTTAGGCCAGCTTCAGCCGGAAAGATTTGAGTTCCGCGGGCAACATACTCTTTAAGAACATCGTTCTGAATAAACATTCCAAACTTATTTGGATTAACGTTTCGTTGTTCAGCTAGAGCAATGAACATTGCAGCCCAGATGTATCCAATTGAATTAGCAGTTGTGCGAACTTGGCTAATTTTTTCTAGTGGAATTCCATCCATCAAGATTTCAATATCTGCAAGTGAATCAATAGCAACACCAACACGACCAACTTCACCAAGTGAAAGTGGATCATCGGAATCGAGCCCCAGCTGCGTTGGAAGATCGAGTGCGACGCTAAATCCTGTTAAGCCCTGATCAAGCAACATTTTAAAGCGAGCATTTGTTTCTGCAGGAGTTCCGAAGCCACCGTATTGCCCCATCGTCCAAACGCCAGCATCAGCATTAATGCCTCTGGTGTATGGATACTCTCCTGGTTTCTCTAAAGTCATTTACTTTCCTTCAGCTTCGAGTTGTTGCTTCAAAACCTTCTTTGCAATCTTGCCTGTTGAATTCAGTGGGAATTCAGCAACAATGCGAAGATCTTTTGGCTTCTTGTATGAGGCCATTCTAGATTTGCAGTGATCAAGAATGCGAGTTGTAAGTTCAGCATGATCAACGGTCGTATTTGGAACCAAGGTCACCATTGCAGTTACGCGTTGGCCCCATTCGACATCATGAATTCCCATAACCGCGACTTCTAAGACTTCTGGAATTTCAGCAATAACATCTTCGATTTCGCGTGGATAGATGTTGTAACCACCACTGATAATCATGTCGCCCTTGCGATCAACCAAATACAAGCGATTATCTTCATCAATTCGACCTAGGTCACCGGTGTGCAACCAGCCATCACGAACGGCCTTGGTAACTGTTGCATCTTGGCCAGCGGCTCCGTAATAACCGCGCATTACGTGATCGCCACGAGTTATAACTTCACCAATTTCACCAACCGGAACTTCTTTACCATTTTCATCAACAATAAGAATTTCAACACCAACACATGGATTACCCGCACTAGTAAGTAGTTCTGGATTTTGTGACAAGCCAAGTGCGTGATCAGCTTCGCTTAGAACAGTAACTGGCGGAATCGCTTCAACCAGGCCGTAATACTGAACCATCTTTGTTGTTATTTTTTCATGGCATTGCTTGATTTGATCTGGTGGCATTGGGGCACCGGCATAGCCAAGCATCCGCAAATTAGCCATTTTCTCTTTAGTAATTCCATCTACGGCAAGAAGTCGGGCAACCATGGTTGGGACAAGTGCTGTTGCATTGCCGCCGCGGTTTTGGATTACATCGATGAATTCTTCTGGATCGTATTTAGCAAGAACAATCTGCTTTGCACCAAAAGTAAAGTATGGAAGAACAAAGAGACCGCTGGTATGTGTTACTGGACCAGCGTGAACCCAACAATCAGTTTCATTTGGGATACGACCAAAAATATCAGTGATGATGTTGTTCAAACTTGCAGTGCGGTTGCGATGAGTTCTGATTGCACCTTTTGGGTTTCCTGTTGTTCCTGAAGAATAGTTGAGAGACACAAAACTATCTGGATCAACTGCGGTAGAAAATGCGTGGGATTCTTGTTTAGCTAAGAAGGCTTCGTAAGGCGTTGTTCCATCGTGTTCGCCGTGAATCAAAATAATGTGATCAACTAATTCACGAACGGGAGCTGATTCATCCCAAAACTTTGCATCCATAATCAAAACTTTGGCACCACAGTCATTTGTAATTCTTACCCAGTCATTTGGGTGCAGGCGATAATTCAGAGCAACACGACACAATCCTGCTGTGCTGATTCCTAAATCTGTTTCGATATAAGTGCGCTGATTTGATTGAAGATCTAGAACGCGATCTCCAGGTGCTAAGCCAAGTGCTTTTAATCCACGTGCGAGTTGAAAAATACGAGAGCCGATTTCACCATATGTCATCGCGCCTTCTGAACTCTCAACCGCAATTCGATCCCGATACTTTCGAGTTGATCTAGCTACAAGGGTTCCGACGTCCATTAGTGCATGCTCCGTTCCGAAGTTTTTGCTGGTGGTGAATAAGCGCTGTCGAGCACCCAAGCACCTTCTGGCAAAACTGTTAAGGGGTTCATGTCTAACTCACAACCATTGGGCCAATCAATAACTGCATCGGTGATTCTAAGCACAGTGTCAACAAATGCCTCTCGGTTGCTGGCAGCAGCACCACGAACTCCCAAGAAGAGAATCGCGAGTCTGGTCTCATCGATCATTTCATTCACAATTTTTGAATCGACCGGAAGTAGGCGAACTGCAACATCAGAAATCACTTCAGTTAAAATTCCACCGACACCAATTGTCAGAACTTTTCCAAGAGAACTAGATGTAATTCCAACAAGAGTTTCTACGCCCTTTGGCACAAAAGTTTCAACTAAAACTTTATTACTTACGTTCTTATCTGATCCAAGTTGTGAGAGTCTCTTATAGGTTTCGCCGGCAGTATCAGCGCTGATATCTAGCGCTACTCCACCTGCTTCACTTTTGTGCAATAAACCAGGAATGACCGCTTTCATTACTGACCGGCCACCAACTTTTGCAACAGCTGCGATAGCTTCATCAAGATTATCTACAACTACTGAAAGCGGAACCGGAACTCCGACCGATGCAAGCGCGCTCTTTAATTGATCTTCGGTCGCTTGATCTGCTGGCGTTGGAAGTGGATTGCAAATTGGTTTGCGTGTAACGCTATGGGCTGGTTTTGTCGCAATTCGCAGAGTTTGTAGTGCCCGAACTGCACGTTCTGGAGTTGGGAATACTGCAAGCTTTGCGGCTCTAAATAATTTATCTGCCTCTGGTGCCAAACTTTGTGAACCGGTTCGCGCAACAACAACTGGAATTTCACGAACCCCACGAACTGCACTTAATGCATTGGCGATTCGTTCAACATCATTTCCAACTAGAACACAGAACGTCGCGACAATTGCATCAACTTCGGGATCTTTAGCAAGAACTTCAACACACTTCTCAAATAGATCTGGTGCCGACATAACAGCAGCGGTTACATCCACTGGGTTAGCAGTATTTCCATAGCTTGGAACGATCTGGTCTAAAGCTTCAGTGGTTTTCGCAGAGAGCTTGGCCAGAGTTAAGCCAAATTTTTCAAGCGCATCCGTGCCAAGAATTCCACTTCCACCTGATGTTGTAATAATTGCAACGCGATTACCGGTCATCGAAACTTTACTTGCAAAGATACTTCCAGCATCAAGTAGATGTTCGACATCATCGACTCGAACTGCGCCGGATGAATTAATAGCGGCATCGATTACACGATCTTCGGTGGCCAGCGCGCCAGTATGTGAAGCTGCAGCTTCTGCACCTGCTGCCGACCTGCCCGATTTCAAAATAGCTGTTGGTTTTTTCTTTGCGATTTCGCGGAGTGCTTTGACATCAGCGAGGGATTCGGCATACATCAAGATTGCATCGACGTTTTTATCATCGGCCAACTCTGCGGCAACTTCTAAAGCGGTTACATCTGCTTCATTTCCAGTCGTAACAACAAATCCAATTGGCAAACTTCTATCAACTGCAAGCGAGTAAATTCCGTAGCCCAGTGCACCAGATTGGCTTACTAAAGCAATATTTCCACCTTCGAGTGGAGTTGTTGGTCCAGAGAAAACTGGTGAGAATGTTGCAGCTAATTTACTTGCACCACCAGCAGAACCAATGCAGTTTGGTCCTACCAAACGCATTCCAGATTTCTTTGCTATCGCCAATAGTTCATCTTGCGCGATTGCTCCAGCTTCATCAGCCTCTGCAAAACCTGATGACATAACAATTGCAACGCCAACTTTTGCATCAGCACAATCTTGAACTGCTTCCTTAACAAAATTAGCAGGAACCATAATCAAAGCTAGTTCGATATTTTTATTAATATCTTTAACGTTTTCAAATGCTTTTAGCCCAAGAATATTTCCGCCTTTAGGATTTACCGGAAATATTTCACCGGCATACCCATATCTTTGTAGATACTCCAATGGCAATCTGCCCATTGCGCCAACCCGTTCAGTCGCGCCAATAATCGCTACTGACTTTGCTGACCAGAGTGCGGAAATCGAATTACTCAAGCTTTTCAAAGGTTCGCAAACCCTTCAATCTCTAGAAGTGCTTCAGCGTCCCAGAGTCGAGTCACTCCAACAAGTGTCATTGCTGGAAAATTCTTACCTATTAATCGTTGCCAAATTTTCCCAATTTCGCGGGAATTTGCCCGGTAATCAGCAGGATCAACAGAATAAATATTTAACTTAACTAAGTTGTCTGGTGTTCCGCCTGCTGCGCTAAGGGCGGTAAGAAGATTTGTAATAACTTTCTCGAATTGTTCAACGATTCCGTTTCCTTCAATCACGCCCTCTTTATTAAGTGCGGTCTGGCCAGCGAGGAACACTAAAGTTCCGCCTTCGACAACAACAGCGTGTGAAAAACCAATTGCTGGAGCCAGGCTCTCTGGATTTATCTTCTTTGCTGCCATTTTTATTCTCCTTTAAGAATTTCTGCTTGGCCGGTTATGTTGGGTAAATCGATAAAAGCAATTGCAGCCTTAGCCACTTCTTTTGGAGTTAAGAATCTTCCACTGGGCTGCTTAGCTTCTAGGGCGGCTTTAACTTCATTGAAATCTTTTCCGGTTCGTTCAGCAGCTGCTTCTAATGATCGCTTTGTCATTGGAGTATCTACATAGCTTGGACAAACCGCATTTACGGTAATTCCATGCTTTGCTAATTCCGCTGCCGCAGCTCTCACTAATCCAATTACGCCATGCTTTGCGGCGGTATACGCTGAAACATTTGGTTCACCGATTAATCCTGCAGAACTTGCTATAACAATTATGCGCCCGAATTTTGCCTCTTTCATCGCTGGCACAGCAGCACGCAAATATTGAAATGGCGCAGTCAAGTTAATTGCAATCGAGTGCTCCCAAACTTCATTAGAGGTTTTATCAATTGGAGCAGCACTACCGTCTCCGGCATTTAAAATTAGAACATCAATTCCGCCCCAGGCCGAAATAATCTTTTCGAGTGCGATATTCGCACTCTTTGAATCCGTGACATCTGCGGGAATGATCAAATTTTTATTTGTTCGCCCAGCGACTATCGCCTCTAAATCCTGTGCTGTTCTGGCGGTTAACGCGACGCTGTGACCAGCATCTAACAATTGAGTTGCAATAGCTTCACCGATTCCACGACTTGCACCGGTAACCAGAACTCGGAGCGGGGTGTTGCTCATGAATTCTCCGATCATCTGAAAATCACAGTGAAAAAGGTAGTTACGTATTTCTTCCGATAGGCAATAATACGACATATGAACCAGAGAGAAGTAATCATCGCAGAAGCAGTTCGAAGCCCCTTTGGCCGATATTTTGGTGGATTATCCAAAGTTCGCCCTGATGATTTGCTTGGCTTCACACTAGCCTCACTTGCAAAGAAAATTCCTAGCCTTGATTTAAGCCGCGTCGATGATGTGATGATCGGTGATTCAAATGGTGCTGGCGAAGACAATAGAAACGTTGCTCGTATGGGTTCTTTACTTGCTGGATTTCCAGTAACAATTCCAGGCGTGACAATAAACAGATTGTGCGGTTCTGGTGCAGAAGCGATTATTCAAGCTTCGCGCGCAATTAGAAGTGGCGACAGTGATTACATAATTGCTGGTGGTGTTGAAGCAATGAGTAGAGCTCCGTGGATTGTCGAGCGCACAAGTAAGGAGGAGCCAACTAGCCCAGTTTTTAATCAATCGACAGTTGGTTGGCGACTTACAAATCCGTTATTCCCTGCACACTGGACTGCAAGTTTAGGAAGATGCTCTGAAGAAGTAGCAGAAAGATTTAATATTTCTAGACAGGCACAAGATGAGTGGGCACATCGTTCACATCAATTGGCTGCAGCTGCATGGGACAAGAACTTGCATGAAGATTTCGTGGTTCCTTTCGGTGATGTAACTAAAGATGAATCAATTCGTGCAGATGGAACGTTAGAAAAATTAGCTTCTCTGCCATCTGTTTTCTCTGAAAATGGTGCCGGCACTGCCGGAAATTCATCTCCATTAAATGATGGCAGCGTGACCATGTTGATTACGGATCGAGCCGGCACAGATAATTTAGGTCTAACTGGAATTGGTCGAATTCTTGGTGCGCAAGTAACCGCAACAAATCCAAATGAATTTACCCTGGCCCCAGTATCTGCAATTCATAAAGTCTTGACTCGAACCAATAAGAAATTTAGCGATATTAAAGTGTGGGAAATCAATGAAGCTTTTGCATCAATGGTCTTAACTGTTCTGCACGAAGTGCCAGAAATAGATCTTGCCAAAGTAAATATCAATGGTGGATCGATTGCGATTGGACATCCAGTTGGTGCATCTGCAGCTCGAGTTGTTGTTGATTGCGCTCGAGAATTAAAGCGCCAAGGTGGTGGCATAGGTATTGCTGCTGCATGTATTGGTGTTGGTTTAGGCGTTGCGATAGTTGTAGAAGTGAAAGGGTAAAGTGCTCATATGATTGCAATAAAGGATTTCACTGACGTTACCTACAAAACCGATAGGGGCGTAGGAATAATTACTATTAACCGTCCAGATCGTTACAACGCACTTCGCGGTCGCACAGTTGATGAACTCCTTGCGGCTTTTAAATATGCCTGGGTTGATCAAGAAGTTGGTGCCGTTATTTTGACTGGCGCTGGTGAAAAAGCTTTCTGCACTGGCGGCGATCAGAAAGAACGCGCTGCAACTGGTGGATATGGCGAAACTGAAACTGGAATGTTTGAAATTGAGTCACTTCATAAATTAATTCGAGCAATTCCAAAACCAGTTATCGCGGCGGTAAATGGTTTCGCAATTGGTGGCGGACATGTTCTACACGTCCTCTGCGATCTTTCAATTGCATCAACAAATGCAAAGTTTGGCCAAGTTGGTCCACGAGTTGGTTCTTTTGATGCGGGATTTGGTTCTGCATATTTGGCACGTGTCGTCGGCGAAAAGCGGGCACGAGAAATTTGGTTTCTCTGCGAACAATATGATCCAGAAACTGCAGAACGCTGGGGCTTAGTAAATAAAGTCGTTGCACCAGATCAATTAATGGCTGCTTCAATGGAATGGGCAAAGAAAGTTGCAGCCTTATCTCCTACTGCACTAAAAACTCTTAAGCATTCATTCAACGCTGATTCAGATCACATTATGGGAATTCAGTCTTTGGCATTCGATGTTCTTGATCTTTACACAAAGACAGATGAAGCAAAAGAAGGTGGTGCAGCCTTTACCGAGAAGCGCTTACCTGATTACTCAAAATTCCGAAAGAATTAGTTTTCACCCTCTTCAGCAATTGCGTAATTTGTAAGATCAGTTCTGGCATCCCAAAGTTCTGGAAAGAATGTAAAGGTATTTAACCGGGCCAGAATTTCAACAGGAGTGCCCTGGGTTCCTGAAACTTTCAAGCCAATACTTCTTTCAACAACTTTGAAGTGGCGATGACGCCATAAATACATACGTTCATCTAGTTCGACAAGAGCTTCAGCCAGTAAGTAGAGATCTTCAAACTCGGTATGGCGAACAAATAGCTGCACAAGATCCAAATTGGCTGCAGCAAGTAACCGCTTAAATTCAACTCCCAGCCCTGGAATAGCCTTGCGAATTGAATTCATTCCTGGTGAATCAAAACCAGAACCATGCCCGAGTGCGCGACGCACCTGCTGGTAATCCCAAGGTGACATCTGCTCCAACATATCTAGAGCATCATGGCAAAATTTGATATCCAACATCATGCGCGGAAATAGGCGAAGTGCTGGGCGAATTTCATCTTTCTTTAAATATTCAAGAGCCTGGATAGCTTCTGCGGTGCAGTGCTTCAACCAAATTTCAGAGGTTTGATGAACAACTGTAAAAAGTAATTCGTCGCGATGCTTCCAAGTTTCAGGAACTGGTTGCAGACTCAATAATTCAACTGTGCGGATATAACGCTCGTAATCTGAGTTACCTGCACCTTCTAAAATCTGATCTGGACCGTAAGCCATTTATCTCTCCGTTCGCTATTAATTTGGCATCATCCGGCCACCGTTTACATCTAATACGGTTCCGGTTATAAATGAGGACTCTTCACTTGCTAAAAACAGAACTGGGTCAACACACTCTTGCAACTTAGGCATTCTTCTAAGTGGAATTGCATCAATCACTTCATCTTGATCAGCTTTACTCATGTCGTTGAACATGCCTTCAAGTCGATCGGTTAAAAACAATCCGGGAGCAATTGCATTTACTCGAATTCCAAATTCGCCAACCTCTTTGGCGAGTCGACGGGTTAATCCAAGAATTGCAGCCTTTGCGGTTGCATATGGAACTCCGGTAACCGGACTTGCACTTCTGCCACCGATAGATGAGAAAGTAACGATTGAACCTTTGCCAGCTTTTTTCATATGTGGAATAACTGCACGAGCGCAATTAAATGTGCCCTTTACATTTACATCTAGAACTAAATCAAAATCATCATCTGAAATATCATCGAGATCTCGTGGGGTTCCAAGTGATCCACCGGCTGCGGCGATTAGAACATCAACACTTCCGAGCACTTTAGCCAACTGATTAACCGCGGCAGTCACCGATTTTGAATCGCGAACATCAACTTTTTCTCCTGCTGCGTTTCCGCCACTTGCCTTTAACTCTGAAACTAAGGTTTGAATCGCGGCCTCATTTGTATCAAGAATTCCAACGCTGGCCCCTTGAGCAATTGCAGTTCTGGCGATCTGACTGCCAAGCCCACCGGCACCACCAGTGATTAATATGCATTTGCCGCTGAAGCGATCGGTGCTCATGTCCCTAACCTTAACTTGCCTGCCCACCAAATCCAACGCTTTCCTCTGGGTAGCGGAAATAGGTCGCCTAACCTATTATTGACGATAGTCAAATAACTGTCATGCCTGTTTAGACAGTTTTATCGAGGGGCAATGGTTTAGAAGATGAAGATTGTTTGCATTGGTGGCGGCGCCGCTGGACTTTATTTCTCTATTTTGATGAAGAAGCAGGATCCATCACATGAAATAACAGTCATTGAACGTAACCGTCCCTACGACACATTTGGTTGGGGCGTAGTTTTCTCTGATGCGACTCTCTCAAACTTTGTTCGTGCAGATGAACCTACTGCCAAAACGATCCTTCAATCCTTCAATCACTGGGATGATATTGATGTTCGCATAAAGGGTAAGAGCATGATTTCTGGTGGCCATGGATTCTGTGGAATCGGCCGTAAGCGCTTGCTAAATATTTTGCAAGAAAGATGTGAAGAGCTCGGTGTTAAGTTAGTTTTTGAAACTGAAGTCAAAGATGACCAACAAATTGCTGCTGAATATGGTGCGGATTTAATCATTGCATCTGATGGTTTGAATTCAGCAATCAGAACTCGCTACGCAGATACCTACAAACCAGATATTGATACTCGCGTTTGTAAATTCGTCTGGCTTGGAACTAAGAAAATTTTCAAAGACTTTACATTCATCTTCGAAGAGACTGAATTTGGTTGGTTCCAAGCACACGTTTACCAATTCGATGGCGACACCTCAACATTTATTATTGAAACTCCAGAAGATGTTTGGCGCAGAGCTGGCTTAGAAGACATGAGCCAGGAAGAAGCAATTGCCTTCTGTGAGAAGTTGTTTGCTAAAGATTTAGAGGGTGCGAAGTTGATGAGTAACGCAACCCACCTTCGCGGCTCTACTAATTGGATTCAATTTCCTCGGGTAATCTGCGAAAACTGGACTCAGTGGAACACGATTAATAGCAAAGAGGTTCCAGTTGTTTTGATGGGCGACTCTGCTCATACCGCACACTTCTCGATTGGTTCAGGAACAAAGCTTGCGATGGAAGATGCAATCGATCTTGCTAAGTTCATGAGCGAAGCCGGAACTCGCACGATGCCAGAAATCCTTGCGGATTATCAAGCTATTCGTGGAGTTGAGGTAATTAAGATTCAGAGCGCGGCAAAGAATGCCATGGAGTGGTTTGAAAATGCTGCTCAATACACTCACATGGAACCAGAGCAATTCAATTATTCATTGCTAACCCGGAGCCAGAGAATTTCGCATGACAACCTGAAGTTGCGCGATGCCAAGTATGTTGAGGATTATGAGAAATGGTTTGCAACTAAAGCTTTTGCTGATGCTGGAGTTCCACTTCCAAAGTCAGGCGCGCATATTCCGCCAATGTTCACACCGTTTAAGGTTCGTGACGTTGTTCTTCAAAATCGCATAGTCGTATCACCAATGGCGCAATATTCATGCGAAGACGGTTTACCTTCCGATTATCACTTGGTTCACTTGGGTGCACGTGCCATGGGTGGCGCAGCTCTTGTTATGACTGAGATGACCTGCACAAGTCCTGATGGTCGAATCACACCTGGTTGTCCTGGAATGTATAAGCCAGAACATTTAGCAGGCTGGACTCGTATTGTTGATTTCGTTCATGCAAATTCTCAAGCAAAAATTGGAATGCAGATTGGTCATGCTGGCGCCAAGGCATCAACACGGCTTGCATGGGAAGGAATTGATCAACCGCTTAAAGATGGTAACTGGGAGATTATTTCTGCTTCACCACAACAATATGTTGAGGGTGTTTCGCAAACTGCTCGCGAAATGAATCGTGCAGATATGGATCGCGTTAAGGCAGATTTCATTAGAGCAGTTAAAGATGCGGACCAAGCTGGCTTCGATTGGCTTGAACTTCACGCAGCTCACGGTTATTTGCTCTCGTCATTTATCTCACCACTAACAAATCAACGCACAGATGAATATGGTGGATCATTCGAAAATAGAATGCGCTTCCCTATCGAAATCTTTAAAGCGATTCGTGAAGTTTGGCCACAAGGAAAACCAATAAGTGTTCGTATCTCTGCACACGACTGGACACCTGGTGGAATCACTCCTGCCGATGCCGTTGATATCGCAAGAGCATTTAAAGACGCTGGCGCTGACATTATTGACTGTTCCTCTGGTCAGGTAAGCAAGAAAGAGAAGCCAATTTACGGTCGTATGTTCCAGACCCCATTTGCTGATCGAATTCGCAACCAGGCAAATATTCCAACAATCGCTGTCGGTGCAATCTTTGAAGCGGACAATGCAAACACAATCATCGCTGCAGGTCGCGCTGATTTGTGTGCTGTTGCTAGACCACATCTTGCAAACCCAGCTTGGATTCTTACTGAAGGTGCGAAGAGTGGATATGCCGATGTTCCTTGGCCAAAGCAATATGTTGCAGCAAAGATTCAGTTAGAAAGAAACTTAGAGCGCGAGAAGCAACAAGCTGCTGCAGCGAAGAATGCGATGTCCTTTGAGCAGATCACTCAAATCTTTGGCGAAGTTTAAGCGTTTAGATAGTTACGTAATTTAGTTCCGTCTTCGTCAGCAAGTGCGGCGAGGCGGAGCTCTTTGATGCGGGATGCAGCATCTGAATTATCTGAAACTTTATCGACCTCGGCCATAATCGCGGTGAAGTTGCGCCATCCATTGCGATGAGTATCACCATAACCTTTAATTACATTGGCACATTCAGCTATTTCGCAAGCTAGTTGATAACTCTTTGGCGCTACTTCTGAAATCTTGGCAAGCCAATTTTCAATGCGCTCTTGTTCAAGGTTATAGCGCAGCGACCTTGGGCGAATTGGTTTTAATCGTGCAACAAAATAGAGAAGTATGTAACCACTGACTGAAGCAGTATTTAAAATAATGCCATTCTCACTAATCTTCTCAATCGTCTTTGTTACTGGCTTGGTGCGCAGAATCCACTTACCAATCGGTGTAGGAAGTGTGTCAGCAATCTCTTCAGACATTGGGTGCAAATATTCGCTAACTTCCATAATCTGTTCTGCACCGATTTTTGCTTCAGTACTGACTCTTTGAAAGCGAGAGCGTCGAGTCTTTAAATCTGCAACACGGATCGTGTCTTCATATGTCATCCAGAGCGCGCAATAGCGTGCGGTCTCATTTAACAATTGGGCTGTGCCATGACCAAATTTCGCTTCAATTTCTCTAATCTTCGAGAGTCTTGCCAGATATAGATCTGCATATGTAACGCTCTGATAATCCGCTGTGCGCTTTACGCCATTGATTGCCATGACCCGAGCCGGTTCTGGAAAATCTGCTTTAACTTGGGCGGCTTGGGCTTTTAACTTTGACCCAACAACTGATGCCGGATCTTTAATGATTGCTAACTCTTGTTCTGCACTGATTTCACCGGGTTCTACCGGACGCTTACCGATTGTGATTGGAACGCCAGCACTTACGGGCTTATCTAAATCAGTAACAATCTGCTTTGCAATCTCATAACTTTTATCAAATGCTGCCATCGATGTTTTTACGCCGACTCCGCCGTGTTCAATCGCTGCTGCGAATTGTTCTTTAGTAAATGGAAGTGCACCACTGCCTGCAATTGCACCAAAGAGTGCGGCTGAAATAACGCTGCTGGATTCCTCAGCAACCTTTGCAAAATCTGCAGCAATAAACTTCTTGGCGGCGGCCTTGGCAGATTTTAAAATTTCTTCAGAGTCGACGCGGCCATCGCCACTTGCTGTTCGCTCAGTCATTGAGTAAACGCGATGGGTAGATGTAATGAAAGTTGTTACATCAGAAGTTACGAAACCTCTAAAGATTGCGCGACCAGCTTCCATTAATTCAGAAGCGACAACGATATCTACTTCACCTGGTGTTGCCATCGTGCTTAGAACTGGTTCATGCACTCCTGGTTTTCCGGCGCCATCATCTGGGAAAAACTCTAAGTAATAAACAGTTGTTCCGGTGCGCTGTGCAACACCTGGAACTGAAGTTGTCTGAGCGAAGAAACCATTATGCTCGGCCATATCGATGGCCCAGTCAGCTAAAACTCCACCACCTTCACCACCCATTGCAAGTAACGCAAGTGTGATTGGGCGATTGTGTGGCGTATTTAGATTAGGCATCAATTCCTACTAGGCGTCGTTCAATACCATTCTGCAAGAATCCAATTACGGAGTTACGTATCCGCAATTTTGTGCGATCCCAAATTGATGGATTGCTGATAATTGAAGTTTTGTAGAAAGAAGGACATAGAACAGCGGCATGTGCTGCCTCGCCACAAAGTCCACATCCCACACAGGTATTTAGGACTGTTGCAACAGGATCCTTTCGCATTGGATCTGGGTTAGCGGTAATTGTTAAAGATGGGCAGCCATTTAAGCGGATACAAGAGTGGTCTCCGGTGCAGGTATCTGGATCTACGCCGAAACGTTCACGAACTACGCGCTTGCCCTCTTTGATTCGCTTTGCTGCTAGCGGGCGTTCACGTCGAGTTTTGTTAAGCGTGCATTCGCTCTGAGCAACAATTACTTTAGGACCTTGTTCCTTAGTTGTTAACGCATCTATAAATATATTCTTCATTTCATGCACTTTAAATGTATTTGAAACTGTCTTTGCCCACTCGACACCGATGCCACGAACAGCGCGTTCGATTGGATGTTTTGTTGACCTAATTTCGCTGGATGCTGAAGATGAGAGAACATCTTGGCCGCCAGTTGCCGCGCTATATGCGTTATCGACAACTACAACAAGACCATCGCTCTTATTAAAAACTGCATTTCCAATTCCGCTGGTCAAGCCATTGTGCCAAAAACCACCATCGCCCATAAAACTGATTGTTCTTTTATCACTATCTAAATCGTGAAGCGCTGACGCACCAGCGGCGCCAAGTCCATAACCCATAGTCGTTGCACCGATATTAAATGGTGGCAAAATCGAAAATAGATGGCAGCCGATGTCTGCTGAAATATGGTGGTTACCAGTTTCTTTCTCTGCCAATTTCAAAGCAGTAAAGATTGGTCGCTCTGGACATCCGGTACAAAATGATGGTGGTCGGCCATGAATTTGCTCTGTCGGAGCAACTGATTTAATAGAATTCGGCTTGTCACCATCTGGGCGAACAATTGCTGGAAGATTATTCTGATCTAAAAGTTCTGGACCAAACTTCTTAACAAATTCCAGTATCCCCTTTGTGACTGAAGCTGGTGTGTATTCACCAGCGATAGGTAACAAATCTTTTCCGTGGAGCGCAGTTTGAACGCCAGCACGTCGCAGAATCGCATTTATATTCTGTTCGATGTAATCAGGTTGGCCTTCTTCAACTAGAAGAATGCCCTTCTTGCTCTTAGCGAATTCAACGACTTCATCATCAACAATTGGATATGTGACATTGAGAATATAAAGCGGAATCTTGCTATTGCCATAAATATCAGAGAGTCCAAGCAGTTGAAGTGAGCGAATTACTGTGTTGTAGAGCCCGCCCTGCATGACAATTCCGAAGTCTTGGGTTCCATCAGCAAAGAACTCATTAATTTTGTTATCTTTAATGAACTTAACTGCTGCTGGCCAACGCTTTGTAACTTTCTCTTGCTCGTGCATAAAGCTGGCAGGAGGAAGAACGATTCGATTGGTATCGCGTAATGGATTTTCCATAGCGTCGCGCAATGTAAATTCTGGCTTTATATTGTCCTTTGCAATAAAGCGACCATGTAAATGGCAAGAACGTAATCTAAGTTGAAGCATTACTGGTGAATTACTTGCTTCAGAAAGTCGGAAGCCAATATCTACTGAATCTACAATTGCAGTCAGGTTTGGTCTTGGATCTAATAACCAAATCTGTGACTTCATTGCAAATGCGTGTGAGCGCTCTTGCATAATTGAAGAACCTTCGCCGTAATCTTCGCCAACAATAATTAGTGCGCCACCAGTAACTCCACCTGATGCCAGATTTGCGAGCGCATCTGAAGCTACGTTTGTTCCGACTGTAGATTTGAAAGTAATTGCACCACGTAGCGGGTAATAAACTGAAGCGGCAAGGGATGCTGCTGCGGTTGCTTCAGATGCACTATTTTCAAAGTGCACACCTAATTCATCAAGAATTTCTTTTGCATCGCCCAAAACATCCATTAAATGTGAGATTGGCGCGCCTTGATAACCGCCAACATAAGAAACACCCGATTGCAAAAGTGCTTTAGTGACAGCAAGGATTCCTTCACCGAAAAATTCTTCGCCGGCGCCGGCACGTAATTTTCCGACTTCAGTAGCGAACGAACGTTCTGCCATGTGTCTCTCCCTTGAAAAGAACTGTGGTCTCTAAGGTCTAGCCCCAGAGGGAAAAAATACTCGGTAATCGTCGCACGCGCACTCTGAACTGTCTAGGAGATAATCCCCAGAATGGGTGTGTGCTATATGACAAATCCCCGAACGCTCTAAGGGGAAATTGACGGTCGTCAAACCTAGAAATAATGCCCACACACGGCTAATCTCAATCCCCTGCGATGACCAATCCGCGGAAGGCTTAAACCGATAATAAGAAGGAGCAGATAAATGGCAAATCTAAATGCCTTAGCAAATGATCTTGTATCAGGAGCAGTTCAGGTTCTTGACCTAACAGCACCACTACATTCGAAGACACCTATTTTGGTTCTTCCAGAACCATTCGGCCAGACCGCATCATTTCAATTAGAAGAAATTTCTAAGTATGACGATCGTGGTCCAGCTTGGTATTGGAATAACTTCCATACAGGTGAACACACCGGAACTCACTTAGATGCTCCTAACCACTGGATTACCGGAAAAGATGGCGACGATGTTGCTTCGATTCCACCACAACGTTTAGTTGGTCCTGCGGTTGTTCTAGATTTTGTTAAAGAAGCAGAAGCAAATCCTGATTTCCTCCTTGAAGTTTCACATATCGAAGCTTGGGAAAAAGTAAATGGTCAAATTCCAAAGGGTGCTTGGGTTCTATTCCGCACTGGTTGGTCAAAGTTTGGTGATGATCCAAAGGCATTTGCTAACGCAGATGAGAATGGACCACACACACCAGGACTTCCACCAGCATGTGCTGAGTTCCTTGCAACAAAGCGCGACATCCTTGGATTAGGTGTTGAAACAGTTGGTATCGATGCTGGTGGCGCATTTGGAATGGAAGTTCCATTCCCTTGCCACAACTACCTACTTGGAAATAACAAGTACGGCCTAACTCAACTTCGCAACCTAGATAAGTTGCCAACAACTGGTGCAATTGTTATTGCTGCGCCACTAAAGATTGTTGGTGGTTCAGGTTCACCTACAAGAGTCTTTGCTCTAGTTTCAAAGTAATAGCTAAAAGTAAAAAAGCCCGCCAAGTGATTGGCGGGCTTTTTTTATTTACCAAACCGTTTCTTAGTTAAACGCTTAGCGACCAAGAATCCTGAGCCACCACCAAGGCCTGGGCCCGGATGTGTTGATGCACCAATGTGCCAGAGATTCTTTACCGGAGTTCTGTGACCAGTCGCTGCAGCTAGTGGGCGCCATGGTGCATATTGATCGATGCGACAGTCACCAGCATAAGGATCTCCGCCAACAAGATTCTTATTCATTGCTTCAATCTCACGTGGTCCCAAAACTATCTTTGCAACTGTTGCAGATTTTAGGTTTGTAATCTCGGCACCAAGTTGTTCAAGAACTCGATCTGCATATGCATTTAGCCGCTCTTCATTCCAACTTCCATCACCTGGATTAATTTCATTTGCTAAGTCACCTTTAATTACTTGTGGATTCTCTTGTAGTTGAATCCAAATAATTGATTTACCCGCAGGAGCTCTCGAAGGATCAACGGCACAAGGTTGGCCGACAACAATTGTTGGACGCGATGGTAGATAACCACGATTTGCTGCGTTAACTGATTCTGAGAGCGAATTAATTCCATCAAGAACGTGAACTATCGCAACATCTTTCATCCGAGCATCAGACTTCCAAATTGGTGGCTCTGAAAGCGCAAGGTGAATCTGGATTGCAGCTCGGCCGTAACGGAAATTCTCGGCAGAAGATTTAATTTCTGCTGGGACTTCCTCGCCCGCTAATAAAGTTTGATAGAGCGCTTGTGGAGTTGTTGAGGCAAGAACTGCCTTACCTGCATTGAATGTTCTCCCGTCGCTAAGTTTTATTCCGGCCGCTCTCTTGTTTTCAACGATCACTTTTGCAACATCCGCGTTAGTGATTAATTCACCACCCGCATCAGTAATAATTGAAGTTAGCGCTTCTACTAATTTGATTCCACCACCAACTGGAACTGGCATACCGCCAAATGCAACTGCAGCAGAAATAACTTTCGTGATAAATGCGCTGCTTGCATCATCTGGACCAAGCCCATTGTGAAGGGCCCACGGAGCAAGTAACGCTTTACTTACTGGTGATTTAAATTGACGATCAAGCCATGGTGCGGCTGGTTCCAATAACTCTGCGCCCACTGCAACTAATCCTCGGTTACCGAATCTCTTCCTTGCTAATTGGGCTAGCTTCAATGAAGACTTTCGCCAAAGATCGGCGCCAAGTAAGCCAAATGCTAAATCTAATTTTGGAGTGAACTCCGCCATCATTTGTGCCCAAGATTCGCTATCGCCAATGCGTGCAAATTCTGCTCCGGTGATTTCTGGATTGGTAGATAAAATCGCGGTTCCATCGCTACAAACAACACCGGTTGGAAGTTCGGTATTTTTATAAACCAAACCTCGTTTATCTAACTCCACTTTAAGTTCGGCATAAGCCGGACCGCCAACAAAAAGTGGGTGCCAGCTCGAAAGTAATTCGTGGGTGTATCCCGGCAATGTTGCTTGCTCGGTTTTGATGGCGCCACCAGCACTAGTATTTCGCTCGCAGACTAAAACTTTCCAACCAGATTTACTAAGAACGGCTCCGGCAACAAGTGAGTTGATACCGCTGCCGATAATGATTGCATCAAACTTTTGTGGTGAAGTCATGGTCGAAATCTATTGCGGGTATTGTCCGACCGTCAATAATCGTGAGAAGATCGCACATGTCAAAAATTGTGATTATTGGATCTGGAATCAATGGTTTGAGCGCTGCGGCTTTATTGGCTAAGCGGGGCGAGTCAGTAACCGTTCTCGAGAGCGCAACCGAGTTCGGTGGCGCCGTTCGAACCGAAGAAGTTACCTTGCCGGGATTCAAGCACGACCTCTTTGCAACAAACTTAAGTTTGTTTGCCGGTGGTGGCGTAATGGCTGCTCTCAAAGATGACTTGATTCGTAATGGTTTGGAATTTGTTCCATCGGCAAAACCATTTTGTTCAGTCTTTCCTGATGGAAAATCAATTGGAATCGTTATGGATCGAGATGCAAATATTGCAACCCTGACTCGAGTCGCACCTGGCGATGTTGAATCCTGGAAATCTTTGACTACAAAGCTTGGCACGTTAGCACCACATCTATTTCCAATTTTAGGAACCGAGCTTCCATCATTTGCGGCAGCCAAATCACTTTACAAAACTTGGCGCGCAATAGGAACTGAAGGGCTATTTGATTTAATTAGATTATTACTGCAATCAAGCCGTGCATTTACTGATGAGCATTTTGTTCATCCAGAAACGAAGGCACTTGCTGCAATCTGGGGAATGCATCTTGATTATGGCCCAGATATTTCGGGTGGCGCATTATTCTCATTCTTAGAATCAATTGGAGGACAAGAATTTGGAATGGTTCTGGGTAAGGGCGGCGCAGATAATTTAATTAAATCATTGGTTGCCGTAATAAAAGAGAACGGTGGAACTCTTGTTTCAGGCGCAAAAGTCACAGAGATTCTTACCAATAATGGAAAAGCAACTGGCGTTAGAACAGCGGAAGGCAAGGTTTACGAAGCCACAAAGGTAATCGCAAATGTAAATCCAGCGCTGATTCCAAACTTATTGCCTACAAGCGAGGCATCAAAACCAGAAGTGTCAAAGGTCAAGAATTTCCGTCCCGGACTTGGCACAATGATGATTCACCTGGCGCTAAGCGATCTCCCTGATTGGACTGCTAGCGAAGCCCGCGGTTTTAACTACGTTCATATCGCACCATATGTTGATGACTTAGCCATGACCTATACGGTTGCTGCTGCTGGACAACTTCCGACAACACCTGCGCTAGTTATTGGTCAACCGACAGTAAGTGATCCAACGCGTGCACCCGATGGCAAACATATCCTCTGGATTCAAGTTCGAGTTCTGCCACTTGAAATGGTCGGAGCTACCTGGGATCAAATTGGTGAAGAGTATGCGGATCGCATAATTGAAAACATTGAACAATATGCGCCTGGCTTAAAAGCGAAAATTCTCGCAAGAAAAGTTCTGACCCCGACAGATTTAGAGCGCTACAACGCTAATTTAATTAAGGGCGATTCACTTGGTGGAAGCCATCATCCTGCGCAATTTTTCTTTCTGCGGCCACTACCTGGTTGGACCGGTCATAAGGCGCCAATTAAAAATCTCTTTATTTGTGGATCTGGCACTTGGCCGGGTGGCGGAGTTGGTGGCGGCAGCGGATTGATGGTTGCGAATTTACTCAGTAAATAGCTTCGCACGCCAAGCATCTGGCCATCTCTGAGCGCCAGCTTCTTTATTTGGTGAGTGCACAATCACGTAATTTCCAACAGCTGCAAGTTCACCATTTACATCTGCTGTAAATGCTAGCTCTAAAGATGAGTTTCCAATTCTGACAACTTCAAGACGAGTTGTAATCTCTTCACCGAAAAAAATCCGACGCTTATATTCCATGTTGACTTTGACTCTTGGAATTTGACCGAAGAGTGTCGAAGGTAATCCAACGCTGCGATAGAGCGCTGCTTCGCACTCTTCCACCCAGCGGAATGCGCTCGAATAATGTTGGTGTCCAGCGGCATCGGTTTCAGCCCACTCAAGGAATCTCTTTATCTCGATAGATGCTCCGGCCATTTATTACCTCTCTAAAGCGCTACATTATTCAAATTACCCCACTAACATTACCGCCGTGGTGAGCATATTTGCAGGTGAAGCGAAAGATTTAATTGACCGTGCTAATCGGCCGCAATCTTTAATCATCACAATTTATGGCGCATACAGCCGCTCTCTTGGTGGCTGGCTCTCTTCAAGTGCGATTGTTAGCCTCTGCGCCGAATTAGATGTTGATGAAGCATCCGTCCGAAGTGCGTTATCAAGATTCAAACGCCGCGGCATCTTAATTTCTAAATCGCAAAACGGAGTTCAAGGCTATGCGTTAAGCACAGAAGCTAGAAAAACATTCGAGCTTGGTGATTCACGTGTTCTAGAACGACGCGAGGCCCCACGCGATGAAGGTTGGGTGCTAGTTGCATTTTCGATTCCGGAGAAGAATCGAGCGCTTAGATATCAATTGCGATCAAGGTTAATTCGTGTGGGATTTGCTCAGGTCACTGGTGGACTTTGGATCGCACCGCGCCAATTAACCGCTGATGTTACGGCGCTAGCCAAAGCGCTGAATATTGAAAAATACATGAGCATTTTCTCAGCACACCACTTAGCGTTTCAGCCAACACCAAATGCTGTAAGCCAGTGGTGGGATTTAGATGGAATCAGCTCTCTATATAAATCATTTAGCACAACCGCGCGACCAGTTATGAAAAAGTGGTTTACCAAGAAGATTTCAAAACCTGATCCACTCGAAGCTTTTGTTGATTACACAAAAGTTTTAACGAATTGGCGACATGTTCCTTACTTTGACCCGGGACTTCCTAAGGAATATTTACCCAAGAATTGGCCCGGCTTTGCAGCAATGGATAGCTTCTTTAAAGTTCACGACTTACTTGCCATCCCTGCCCTTAACTACTTTCATAGCATTGCGGGCAAGGCGGAAGTTAAAAAGAAGAAGTAATTACTTAGCTTTGTAATCTTTATTTACGTATAGATCAACGTATTCATTCACGGCCATTTGAGATAACTTCTTATAGTCCATAGAGACATCAAGAATTTTCTTCTGTTGGTCAGCGCTGAAAATACGAGCCAAGTTAATCTTGAATTTTTCGATAAGTAGCGGAATTCCATCAGTTCTGCGGCGAGCATGTCCGATTGGATATTCGACAACTACTTCATCGAACTTACTACCGTCTTTGAATTCAACAGTTAGAGCATTGGCGATAGAGCGCTTACTTGGATCATGATAATCAACAGTAAATGCCGGATCTTCAACGCAAACGATTTTTTCACGGAGCGCATCAATTGCTGGATCTGCAGCGATGTCATCTTCGTAATCACGTGCAGTTAGACGACCAAAGATAAGTGGAACTGCGACCATGTATTGAATACAGTGATCGCGATCTGCTGGGTTTCCGAGCGGACCTTTCTTATCGATAATCCGAATACAAGCTTCGTGAGTTCTTATTTTTACACTCGCAATGTCGGCAGCAGTTTTTCCTGCAGCTTTCATAAGGCCATTAATTGTCATTGCTGCTTCAACTGCAGTTTGTGAATGGAACTCAGCAGGGAATGAAATCTTGAAGAGAATGTTCTCCATTACATATGAACCGTATGTGCGTTGGAACTTAAAAGAATTTCCGCGGAAGAGTGAGTCGTAGAAGCCCCAAACTTTTGCGGTTAGAACTGATGGATAACCCATTTCGCCAGTCTGTGCAATCAGAGCAAGTCGAACTGCGCGTGATGTTGCATCACCGGCGGCCCAGGATTTACGAGATCCAGCGTTAGGAAAATGACGGTATGTGCGAAGTGCTTGACCATCAACCCAAGCAAGTGAGACCGCATTTAAAGTCTGCTCGCGCGTTAAACCAAGCATCTTTGCAACAACAGCTGTTGACGCCACCTTTACAAGAATTACGTGATCGAGTCCAACTTTATTAAATGAGTTTTCGAGTGCAATACAACCTTGAATTTCGTGGGCCTTAATCATCGCAGTTAAAACATCATGGACCTTTAGAGGTGGTCGGCCAGATGCAACCGCAGCACGTGAAAGCCAATCAGCAGTCGCAAGAATTCCGCCCAAGTTATCTGAAGGGTGGCCCCATTCAGCTGCTAGCCAAGTGTCATTGAAATCTAGCCAGCGAATCATGGCGCCAATGTTGAATGCGCCCTGAACTGGATCTAATTCATAGTTGGTTCCTGGAACTCGAACACCGTTTGTAACAGTTGTTCCTGGAACTAGTGGTCCAAGTAATTTCTTACATTCATCATATTCAAGTGCTTCAAGTCCACAGCCCAGAGTGTCTAGTAAGCAATTCCATGCGGTTTCATAAGCAACTTCAGATTTAATCTCGTAATTGTCGACGTAATCAACAATATCAATTATTTCTTTATCGAATTCTTGTTTTACCTTTGTGATATTTGATGACACGTATGACCCTATCTTTTCTCTATTGGCACGAATTCCAGATCTTCTGGGCCCGTGTAATCCGCACTTGGGCGAATAATTTTATTGTCGATTCGTTGTTCGATCACATGTGCTGACCAACCAGTTGTGCGAGCAATCACGAATATTGGAGTAAAGAAAGCTGTTGGGATTCCCATGGTTTGATACGCAACTGCCGAGAACCAATCTAGATTTGGAAACATCTTTTTAGCATCCCACATAACAGATTCGATTCGTTCTGCAATGTCATAAAGTTTTAAATCTCCCGCGGTCGTGCTTAGTCCATGTGCGACAGATTTAATGACAACATTTCGTGGATCTGAAATTGTATAAACCGGGTGACCGAAACCAATTACAACTTCTTTACGTTCAACTCGGGCCCGAATATCTTTCTCAGCTTCATCTGGGTTTGAATATCGCTCTTGAATTTCAAGTGCTACTTCATTAGCGCCACCATGCTTTGGTCCACGAAGTGCACCAATTGCGCCGGTGATTGCAGCAAAGATATCGGAGCCAGTTCCAGCAATTACGCGTCCGGTAAAGGTTGAAGCATTGAATTCGTGCTCGGCATAAAGAATAAGTGAGACATGCATTGCCTTGACCCATTCATCACTTGGCGCTTTGCCGTGCAACATATGCAAGAAATGTCCACCAACAGAATCATCATCGGTCTCTACTTCGATTTGCTTGCCACTATTCGCAAAGTGATACCAGTAAAGAAGCATTGAACCAAAGGATGCGACGAGACGATCTGCGATTTCTTTCGCTTCCTCTGGAGTATGAACTAGAGATTCTGGGGCATCGCAGCCGAGTGCCGAAACACCAGTGCGCATAACATCCATTGGGTGCGCAGTTTTAGGTAGTGCTTCTAAAACTTTCTTCACGGTATTTGGTAATCCACGAAGTGACTTCAACTTTGTTTTGTAAGCAGCAAGTTCGCTCTTGTTTGGCAACTTTCCATGAATTAAGAGAAAGGCGACCTCTTCAAATTCGCACTTTGCAGCTAAATCAAGAATGTCATAACCACGGTAATGAAGATCGTTTCCGCTCTTACCAACAGAGCAGAGAGCGGTGGATCCTGCAGTCACACCTGAAAGTGCGACGGACTTCTTTGGCTTAAATTCAATCTTTGGTGAATCGCTCATTATTTCTTTTCGTCTCCATTACCTAGTAACTTATCTAGTGCACCTTCGTATTCATAATAATTAATTCTTTGATAAAGCTCTTCGCGAGTCTGCATAGTGTCTAAAACTGCTTTTTGTGAACCATCTTTGCGAACAGTTGCGTAAACGTTCTCTGCTGCTTTATTCATGGCACGGAAAGCTGAAAGTGGATAAAGAACAATCCCAACACCGACACTGGCAAGTTCTGTGGTTGTGAAAAGAGGTGTCATTCCAAATTCTGTGATGTTGGCAAGAACCGGAACTTTAATTACATCAGTGAATTTTTTGTAGGTTGGAAGATCGGTAATTGCTTCAGGGAAAAGCGCATCCGCACCAGCTTCGATGTATGCATTGGCTCTATCGAGTGCTGCGTCAATTCCTTCAACTGCGAGCGCATCGGTACGGGCCATAATTACGAATGAATCATCTACTCGAGCATCAACCGCTGCTTTAATGCGATCTACCATTTCCGCTTTACTTACTAATTCTTTATTTGGTCGGTGTCCGCAACGCTTTGCTCCAACTTGATCTTCGATATGAATTGCCGCGGCGCCTGCTTTATTTATAGAACGCACAGAGCGCGCAATATTGAAAGCTGATGCGCCAAAGCCGGTATCAATATCTACAAGAAGTGGGGTATCGCAAACATCTGTTATTCGGCGAACATCAACCAAGACATCTTCTAAACCAGTAATTCCTAAATCTGGAATACCGAGTGAACCTGCTGCAACACCGCCACCAGAAAGATAGATTGCTTTAAAGCCTGCTCGTTTCGCTAGCAGTGCGTGATTAGCATTTATTGTTCCAATTACCTGGAGCGGAGATTCTTCAGTAAGGGCTTTACGAAAACTGGCGCCTGCACTGGTCTGGCTCATTGGTTCACCTTATCATCGGCTATTTACAGCACTACAAGGGCTATGCCTGAATTGCATTGAGAGGTAGGCAACATTTTTGACGACCGTCACCTACCCGCAAGTAATTAGGCCAGTGCCGCATCCAGGGTGATGGTCGCAGATGAGTAAAGCTTTGAAACCGGACAGGTTGTCTTCGCCTTTTCGGCAAGTGCAACAAATTCATCATTTGTCATTGCCTGGTTAGAACCTCTGGTTATTAAATTAATTTCACTAATCCAAAAACCGTCATCACGTTGTTCCAAAGTTACCTTTGCAGATGTTTCAACAGTTCCAGGAACTTTGCCCTCTTCTTCAATCAGGCTTGAAAGCGCCATTGAAAAACAGCCGGCATGGGCTGCTCCGATTAACTCTTCCGGATTGGTCATTGGAACATCTTCAACTCGTGACTTAAGTGAAAACGGCAGAACTTCTCCTGCTCGTCCAAGCTTCATTGATCCAGTTCCCGCAGGAACGGTGCCATTCCAAATTGCACTTGCATGTTTAAAAACTTTCATTTTTACGCTACCTTTCAAGTTATGAAGCCAGGCAAAGTATTTAACGCAGCAACTCTAGCGTCAGAAGATATAACTATGCGAGGCCAAGGGCAATGCTTCAATCTAATTAAATCTGGTTCATTCGCAGAACCAATGACTGCAACTGAAATCCACCTGACTGGCAATGCGTCACCAAAGGGTTCCAAGGACTCTGACACTCTCATTTATGTCAGATCCGGAAGTGCAAGTTTGGAAATCATTGGAAGCGATGATGAAAACAGCGTTAAGGTCGAAGCTGGTTCTGCAGTACACATCCGAAGTGGCGAGAATTTCTTCTGGGCTAATGGAAATGATTTAAAGGCTTTGGAAGTAAGTATTCCCGTAACTGGTCCGTTTGCTCGAAAGCAAAATAGTCCGACAGAAGTTTTTCAACGTCATGTAAAGCAGGGTGCAAGTAATAAAGGCGCTGCAACTGGAAGTCGAGAATTTGAAGTTCTCTTTGATGCAAGCAAGGGCTCAGCTGCCGCCACAATGTTTATCGGTTTTATTCCACCTTCAGGAGCGCCCGATCATTATCATCTTTATGATGAGATCTGCCAGATAGTAAGTGGCACTGGAAGCGTTGCAGTTGATGGCGAGATCCAAGATATTTCAGCAGGATCAACATTTAGCATCACTCCAAGATTGCTCCACTCAATTGTGAACAGCGGCACCGAGGATCTCTGGCTGCTCGGAATATTTCGGCCTCAAGGTTCGCCTGCTGCTGCGTATTACCCAGATGGCCGGCCGGCCCCTGGTTACAGTGAGACTGAATAAACTCGATTTAGTTCTGGTCTTTATTAGCGATGTGTTGGAGACTGTGCGCATAGCTTCAAAGAAAATATCTGGCAAATTTGCTGGGCATCACGAATTTCGGAGGGCAGACCATGGCCGTAGACACTTCAATTGATTTAGCTGCGAAGTATCGATCAGATTTTAAAGTATTTGATTACGTCACTTATATGAACTCCTGCTCTCAGGGTGCCATCTCAGATAGCGTCAAAGCGAGTTTTGATACTTATTTAAAGACGCTAGAACTTAAAGGCTCTGCTTGGGGCGACTGGGCTGGCCACCAAGAAAACGTGAGAGATTTACTTGGAAAATTCTTCAATGTGCCAGCAAATCAAATTGCGGTAACCACTTCTGCATCAGCTGGTGTTGCATCTTTGGCTTCGGCTTTAGATTTCACCGGAAAACGGAACAAGGTGGTAACAACCGACAATGAATTTCCAACTATTGGACAAATTTGGCACGCCCAAGAAAGGCGTGGCGCAAAAGTAATTCACGTTCCGAGTAAAGAAGATCTAACTGTTGACTTCTCTGCAATATTAAATGCAATCGATGACGAGACTTTGATTGTTTCAGTAACTCATGTTTGTTTCCGTAACGGAACAATGACTGAATTAGAGCCAATCATTGAAGCTGCGCACAAAGTTGGTGCACTTGTTTTAGTTGATGCATATCAATCTGTCGGGGCAATCCCTATTGACTTATCAAAACTTAAAACAGATTTCTTGGTTGGTGGGGTTTTGAAATACATGCTTGGTGCACCTGGAGTTGGATTTATGTTTGCTAGACCAGAAACAACTAGCCACTTAATCCCAACTGCAACAGGATGGTTTGCCGCTAACAATATTTTTGCAATGGAAATTCATGGCTATGACCCAGCAAAGGATGCACGGAGATTCGAATCAGGAACGCCTGCGATTCCATCTCTTTATCCTGCAGCGGCTGGAATGGAATATGTTCTCAAGATTGGGCTAGAAAATATCGCCGCATATGTTGCACCTCTGCATGATGAATTACGTGAAGGCATTGCAGGACTTGGCTACCGAGTTGTTACACCAAAGGCGCCACAGAACCATGCGGCAATGCTTGCCATCGCAACAATGGATGAAAACGCACATGTTGCAGCGCTTGAGAATGAAAAAGTTGTAGTTTCTTCAAGAGATGGAAATATAAGAATTTCACCTCATTTCTATAATGACCGAGAGGATGTAGCAAAAGTTATTGCAGCATTCGCTAAAACTAAACAATTTCTTCGGGGGTAAATCTCGTGCCGGCTAATAAAGTACAAACCTACAAGCTTGCAAAAAACCTTGAGATTTCTCGGGCGGTTACGGGTCTCTGGCAGATTGCCGATATGGAGAAAGATGGAAACACCTTAGATCCAGTTCACACTGCACAATTTATGGCGCCATATGCCGAAGCTGGTTTGAATACTTTCGATATGGCCGACCATTACGGTTCTGCCGAGATTATTGCTGGCACATTTAAGAAGAATCTTGGTGAGGGAACTAAAACTAAGTTGCTTACTAAATGGGTTCCAAAGCCCGGGCCGGTAAGCCGCGAGCAAGTGCGAGAAGCGGTGCAAGCTCGATTAGATCGCTTGCAAACAAAGAAAGTTGATTTACTGCAATATCACGCTTGGAAATTCTCTAATCCATATTGGCTAGATGCCCTAATTTATTTGCAGGAGTTAAAGGAAGAGGGTTTAATTCGAGCAATCGGAACAACCAACTTTGATACCGCGCATCTTCGCATTGCGAAATCAAGTGGTGTGGATTTAGTTTCTAATCAAATCTCCTATTCCCTAGTTGATCGTCGTGGCGGTGGTCAGATGGCTGATTATTGTGATGCAAATGGAATAGCGATTTTGGCTTATGGAACTCTTTGTGGTGGATTTATTTCAAAGAAGTGGCTTGGAAAATCTGAACCTACTGGCGATGGTTTATCTAACTGGTCTCTTATGAAATATAAGAGATTTATAGATAGCGCTGGTGGTTGGGATAAATTCCAGAACGTTCTGGAAGTTTTGAACAAAGTTAGTGAAGAGACTGACCGTTCAATCTCGACGATTGCAAGCAAGTATCAGCTAGCTCAAAAGGCTGTTGGCGCAGTAATCATTGGAGCCAGACTTGGCGAAAATGCACACATTGCAGATGCAACCTCGTTATTTACCTTTGAGTTAAACAAAGATCAGCGCAAGCGAATAAAGAGCGCATTGGATTTACTTGATCCGATTCCGGGTGACTGTGGTGATGAATATCGGAAGCCACCGTATCTAACGGCTTCTGGCGACCTTAGCCATCACCTTGAAGAATTTCCACCTGTTTATAAATCAATAAAGACAGCGACCAAAGAGCGAATTGATTCCGGAACAACTTGGGAAACTCTTGCTGGTTATTCCAGAGCAGTCCGAATTGGTGATCGCGTTCTGGTTTCAGGAACAACTGCAACTCATGGTGAACTTGCTGTCAGTAAGAATGATCCGGCTGCGCAAGCGCACTTCATAATCGATAAAATTGAAGCTTCACTTGAATCTCTTGGAGCAAAACTTTCAGATGTTGTGCGCACTCGAGTCTTTGTAAATAATATGTCGGATTGGGAAGCGATTTCACGGGCACATGGCGAACGTTTTGCAGATATCCGACCTGCAAATACTATGTTCATTGCAAAATTGATTGGCGATGAATATTTAGCTGAAATCGAAGCGGAAGCGGTTATTCAATAATGCAGAAACGTGAATTAGTTCCTGGATACAAAATCTGTCCAGTAATAAAGGGTGGGTGGCAGTTAAGTTCTGGCCACTCACTAAATCAGAAAATCGAAGATCAGCGCGCTATTGATGACACCACTGCTTTTATTGAAGCAGGAATCGAAACTCTAGATTTTGGCGATATCTATACCGGTGTTGAGGAACTAATCGGGAAGTCGATTGCAAAGCTACAAGAAACCCATGGCGATTCGGCTCGGGACTTAGTTCAATTGCATACCAAGTATGTTCCCAATGAAAAATTCTTGGATAACTTTGATCGCTCTGATGTTGAGACAATCGTAAATCGCTCACTTTCGCGCCTTGGTGTAGACCAAGTTGATTTAGTCCAATTTCACTGGTGGAAGTATGAAGCTAAGAATTATCTGGCAGCGATGGAAGAGCTCTTTAAGTTAAAGAGTGCAGGAAAGATTCGCCATATCGGAGTTACCAACTTTGATGTTGAGCGGTTGAGTGAAATGGTTGATGCTGGATTAAAACCGGCAAGTATCCAGGTGCAGTATTCGATGATCGATACCCGCGCTGAAGATGAAATGGCGCAATACTGCTTAGAGAACGGCATCGGCATTCTTTGTTACGGCACGGTAGCCGGCGGATTCTTCTCAGAACGATTTCTTGGAACTAGCGAACCAACCCAGGTTGATACGAGATCAAATGTTAAATATCAATTAATTATTAAGGAATTTGGTGGTTGGAACTTATTCCAAGAGCTACTAAAGGTTTTGGATGTAATAGCCAAATCGCACAACACTGATATCGGAACAATTGCATCGGCTTATATTGTGAATCGTCCAGGTGTCGCTGCGGTAATTGTTGGCGCACGAAATCTTTCACATTTAGAATCTAACTTAAAGATTCCAACAATAAAGTTTAGTGAAAATGAACTAGCTGCTATTGCTGAAGTTTTAAGTAGAAGCAAAGGGCCAAAGGGTCCGGTTTACTATTTAGAGCGTTACAACGATGAACATCGCAA
>JAURGA010000022.1 GCA_030834095.1 Candidatus Nanopelagicales bacterium
CTGGTAAATCCAGCTGCGATGGAGGGCACCGGATTTCTTGGCCAGGCCGCGGAGAATGTTTATCACTTAGAAGAAGATGATGTTTATTTGGTTGGAACAAGTGAAGTCCCACTTGCTGCGTACCATATGGATGAAATTGTTGAGAATTTACCAATTAGGTATGCCGGATATTCATCCTGTTTCCGTCGCGAAGCTGGAACTTACGGCAAAGATACCCGCGGAATTATTCGGGTTCACCAATTCGATAAGGTCGAGATGTTTTCATTTGTTAAACCAGAAGAGGCGAAGGCGGAACATTTGCGACTTCTCGAATGGGAGAAAGATTTTCTAAAGGCAATGGAAGTTCCATTTAGAGTTATAGATGTTGCATCTGGAGATTTAGGGTCAAGTGCAATTCGTAAATTTGATTGTGAAGCTTGGATACCAACTCAAGGCTCCTATCGCGAAGTAACTAGCACCTCTAATTGCACTGAATTTCAAGCGCGCAGATTAAATATTAGATACCGTGATGATTCCGGAACTAAGCCAGTAGCAACACTAAATGGCACCCTCGTCGCAGTCCCAAGAATGATTGTTGCAATTTTTGAGAATCATCAAAATCAAGATGGATCAGTGAATGTGCCAAAGGCGCTTCGCCCCTTTTTAGGCGTAGATACTTTGGTGCCATTTTTATGATTCCAGGTAAGCGCCCTAAATTAATTGCAACAGATTTAGATGGAACGATAGTTCCGCACCTTGGTCCGATCTCAGATCGCACAGTTGCAGCATTTAAAAAAGCTCATGATTTAGGAATTGAAATTTTCTATATAACTGGGCGACCACCACGCTGGATGAATGAAATCCGGGATTCGTTTGGATTTGGAAATGCAGTGTGCGCTAATGGCGCAATCTTATATGACCTAATGAATGGCAGAGTTCTAGAGCAGTGGCTGATGCCAAAGGAGAATCAATTAGAAGTTGTTAATCGTCTGCGCAAACACTTGCCTGGAATCTATTTCGCAGTCGAATACGATGAAGAATTCCATCGCGAAATCAAATATACAACTAAGTGGGATATTGGTTTAGATAATGTCGGTGTAGAAAATATTGAAGAGAAGATCGAACAACCAGCATTTAAAATGCTTGGGCGGTGCGGCAATAATGAATTCACATCCGATCAGATGTTAGAAATTGCTACGCGCGAACTTGATGGAATTGCAAACATAACCCATTCCAATTCAAGTGAATCACTAATCGAAATTTCAGCGGTTGGCGTAAGCAAAGGTCAAACACTTTCAAAGATGGCCGCTCGCGCAGGGCTAACAAGTGAAGACTGCGTCAGCTTTGGCGATAACCCAAATGATTTCTCCATGCTGCAATGGGCATCAAGATCTTGGGCAATGTCTGATGGCCATCCCGACGGCTGGAAGTATGCAAAGTTTGTTGCTGAAGCCCACTATCACGATGGGGTTGCAATGGTCATCGAAGAACTCCTGGAATTGCCCGCTTAACTAGTTAGAGGGTAAGTTTGCCCACGGAGGGCTCGCATAGCGGCCGAGTGCACCGGTCTTGAAAACCGGCAAACGAAAGTTTCGTGGGTTCAAATCCCACGCCCTCCGCCAGTTTTCTTGATTATTTAGGGCAATTCCCGTGTGGGGGAATTCATAACTCGCAGAGCCAAATACATCTAGCAGGATTTAGCGATGCCCTGCAAAATTAACCCATGGCTACTGGGGTATTTTCAGAATCACGAGCAAAGATAAAAGAGCGCACTCTTCGAACTGATAAGTGGTGGTTACAACCGCTGATCACGTTTTCAGTTTTGATGAGCTTCATTGTTTATGCAACTTTTCGCGCCTTCGAGAATAAATATTATTTTGCAGAACCTTTAGTTTCTCCACTTTACTCACCATGTCTGTCCACGGCATGTGTTGATGGCACTTCACCCCTTGGGCAACCATTCAATAGTCAATATTTTGGAATAGGAATTTCACCAGCACTATTTATTTTGATATTCCCACTTGGATTCAGATTGACTTGCTATTACTACCGCAAGTCTTACTACCGGGCATTCTGGATGTCACCCCCAGCATGTGCAGTTGCCGAACCTCACGCAAAATACACAGGCGAAACTCGGGCCCCTTTAATTTTGCAGAATTCACACCGCTGGTTCTTTTATGCTGGCTTAGTTTTCAACGTCATTCTTACCTATGACGCAACCATTGCTTTCAGGAATGAAGAGAAAGAGTGGGGCCACATGAGCGTGGGAACTTTGGTTCTCGTCTTTAGCACAGTGATGCTCTGGCTGTATTCACTTTCCTGTCATACCTGTCGCCACACAATTGGTGGGCGATTAAAACATTTCTCTAAGCACCCAATTCGCTACAAGACTTGGACTTGGATTTCAGCCCTAAATCATAAGCATCCAACATTTGCTTGGATCTCACTCTTCGGAGTTGCTTTTGCCGATATCTACGTCCGCCAAGTTGCATCTGGCGCCTGGACCAATTTCTACTTCTTCTAAAGAGAGAAACTAATGACATCACTTGAAAAACATAAGTACGACGTAGTCGTTATCGGTGCCGGTGGTGCCGGACTTCGTGCTGCAGTTGAGGCACGTGCTGCCGGACTTCGCGTAGCAATTGTTTGCAAGTCTTTATTCGGTAAGGCCCACACTGTTATGGCTGAAGGCGGCGCCGCAGCATCAATGGGTAACGTAAATGAGAAAGATAACTGGCAGGTTCACTTCCGCGACACTATGCGCGGTGGAAAATTTTTAAATCATTATCGAATGGCAGAACTACACGCCAAGGAATCACCAGATCGCATCTGGGAACTTGAAGTATGGGGCGCACTCTTTGATCGCACTAAAGAGGGAAAGATTAGCCAGCGTAACTTTGGTGGCCACGAATACCCTCGCTTAGCTCACGTCGGCGATCGCACTGGTCTTGAATTAATTCGCACAATGCAACAGCGCATTGTTGCGTTGCAACAGCAAGATGCTAAAGAGAGTGGCAATGCAGAAAGCCACATAAAAGTATTTGCTGAACTTACAATCACTGAAATCCTAAAAGAGAACGGCAAGATTGCTGGTGCTTATGGCTACTGGCGCGAGAATGGCAATGAAGTTTTATTTGAAGCCCCAACAGTAATTATTGCTACTGGTGGAGTTGGTAAGACTTTTAAGATTACATCTAACTCTTGGGAAGGCACTGGCGATGGCCACGCGCTCGCCCTTAAAGCTGGAGCAAATTTAGTTGATATGGAATTCTTGCAATTCCACCCAACCGGAATGGTCTGGCCACCATCAGTTCGCGGAATTCTTGTAACTGAATCAGTTCGTGGTGAAGGTGGAATTCTTACCAACTCACTTGGCGAACGCTTTATGTTCAAATACATTCCAGAAGTTTTCAAAGATAAATATGCTGACAATGAAGCAGAGGCAGATCGTTGGTATCTAGATCAAGATAACAACCGTCGTCCACCAGAACTTCTTCCACGTGATGAAGTTTCTCGCGCAATCAATGCTGAAGTTAAAGCTGGTCGCGGCACCGAACATGGTGGCGTGTATCTCGATGTTTCAAAGCGAATTCCAGCAGATGTAATTAAGAAGCGTCTGCCTTCGATGTGGCACCAGTTCTATGAACTAGCTGGTGTAGATATCACTAAGGAAGCAATGGAAGTTGGTCCTACCTGTCACTATGTAATGGGTGGCGTTGAAGTAGAACCAGATACCGCAGCAGCTATCGGAGTTCCTGGTCTATTTGCAGCTGGTGAAGTTGCTGGTGGAATGCACGGATCAAACCGTCTAGGCGGGAATTCACTCTCAGATCTCTTGGTATTCGGTCGTCGTGCAGGAATGGGCGCAGTCGAATATGTTAAGAAGAATCCAACTTCAACTGTTTCAGAGAAAGCTATTGCAGATGCAGCAGCCAGAATCGAAGCACCATTTAGTCGTGCTGGCGGCGAGAATTCATACTCATTGCATGCAGAACTGCAAGAAGTAACCCACAACCTGGTCGGAATTATCCGTACCGGAAAAGAAGTTGAAGAAGCTATTGAAAAGATTGCAGCAATTCGCGCTCGCAGTGCAAATGTTGCAGTGGCTGGCACCCGTCAGTTCAATCCAGGTTTCCATCTAGCTTTCGACTTAGACAATATGTTGTTAGTCGCCGAGAGCACCGCTAAGTCCGCTCTACTTCGCGAAGAATCTCGCGGCGGACATACTCGCGATGATTTCCCAGGCATGAGCTCAAAGTGGCGCCAGGTAAATCACATTTCAAGTTTTGATGGCAAGGTTGTAAATGTAAAGGCCCAACCACTGCCACCAATACCGAAAGAGTTATTTGATTTGTTTGATGTCCACGAACTTGAAAAATACATGACACCAGAAGAAATTGTGAAAGGTGGTTCCAACTAATGGCCCGCAAACTCAAACTTCGTATCTGGCGTGGAGACTCGACAGATGGTGGACTTAAAAACGTTGAAGTAGAGGCAAATGAAGGTGAAGTAGTTCTAGATTTAATTCATCGCGTGCAAGCAACCCAGATGGGCGATCTAGCGGTTCGCTGGAATTGCAAAGCTGGTAAGTGCGGATCTTGTTCAATGGAAATCAACGGTAAGCCACGTCTTGCTTGCATGACCCAAGTAGCTTCATTCCCTGAAGGTGAAGAAATTACTGTTACTCCACTTCGTGCATTCCCAGTAATTAAAGATCTGGTTACTGATGTTTCGTTTAACTACCGCAAGGCTATGGAAATTCCTTCATACGAGCACCCAAAGAACCTTGCTCCAGGAGAAGCCCGCATGGAACAAATCGATGTCGAGCGCAGCCAAGAGTTCCGTAAGTGCATCGAATGTTTCTTGTGCCAAGACGTATGTCACGTCGTTCGCGATCACGAAGAGAATAAGAAATCATTCGCTGGTCCACGTTTCTTTATTCGAATCGCAGAATTAGATATGCACCCACTTGATATGTTGAAGAATCGCAAGCAGAAGGCTCAAGAAGAGCACGGACTTGGAATGTGTAACATCACCAAGTGCTGCACCGAAGTTTGCCCAGAACATATTCGCATCACCGATAACGCAATCATTCCGATGAAAGAGCGCGTAGTCGATGTTAAATATGATCCAGTTCGCTGGTTAGGGTCAAAGATTCGCAAACGCGAGGGTATTGTTTAATTCATGATTCCACTGCTGCTCGTCGCCTTTGGCGGAGTAGCAGGAACTCTGGTTCGCTACGGAATCGGAATCCTTGTTCCAGAAGATAGACCAGGAGCCCTTACTGCAAATTTAATTGGCGTTGGCCTTGTCTCAGCTCTTCTAGTTTTAATGGAGCGTCACGGAAATACCCAACTGCGGTTAATTCTGCTTCCAGGTTTCTGTGCCGGAATGACAACCTTCTCGGCAGTTGCGATTCAATCAATTGAACCTGCTGACGGCGGATTTTTCTATCTTGCAACAACTGTAGTTCTAAGTTTGGTAATTGTTGCTGCGGTCCTACCTATTGCTCGAAAAATAATTCCGGTGCGCAAATGAATTTGCTGCTGATAATTCTTGGAGCATTTATTGGCGCCCCTGCCCGATATGCGATTGATCAATACTTAAGAAGGTTTACAACAAAACCTTACGGAACGTTTTCTGTGAATGTCCTAGGATCTTTCCTAATTGGCTTAACTTTCAATTCGTCGGAAAGCGTAAATGGCCTACTTGCAATTGGGTTTGCTGGTGCATTTACTACTTGGTCTACTTTTATCTTGGATCTGTATCTAGCCTACGAATTACGTCGCTATAAGGATGCACTAATAAATGTTGGCGCTTTACTAGTTTTTGGACTCCTTGCCGCTTGGGCCGGAGTGCAATTAGTTAGTTAGCTTTGGTTAAATTAGAAATCCAGACTTCAACTTCATCTGGATGACTTGGTAACTTATTAGATAAAACTCGACAACCTGTTTCGGTAACGAGAACATCATCTTCAATTCGAACTCCGATACCGCGATACTGGGCCGAAAACAGTTCATCATCTGGATGGATGTAAAGCCCAGGCTCAACAGTAAGAATCATTCCGGCCTCTAGAACGCCATCTCGATATTGTTCTACGCGAGCTTCGTTGCAATCATGAACATCTATTCCCAACATGTGGCTTACACCGTGCACCGTCCAACGCTTATGCAATCCCATATCTGGATCAAGAGACTCGGCCGCAGAAACTGGAAGCACACCCAGTCTCTCTAAACCTTTAGCTAAAACTTCGTGCGATGCATTTGTAATATCTTTAAATTTTGCTCCTGGCTTAACTGCAGCAAAACCAGCTTTCTGTGCCTCGTAAACCAATATATAAATCTCGCGTTGGGCTGGTGAAAACTTTCCATTTATCGGCAAAGTTCTTGTGATATCTGCAGTGTAAAACGATTCAACTTCAACACCGGCATCGATCAAAATTAAATCACCGTTTCTAACTTCGCCATCGTTTCTAATCCAATGCAAAATACAGGCATGTGCGCCTGAAGCTGCGATGGTGTCGTATCCAAGTTCGTTTCCTTCAACGCGGGCTCGGCCAAAGAAAGCTGCTTCAATCACACGCTCTCCACGTTTTGTCTCAGTAGCGACATCAAAAACCCGGACCATATCGGCAAACCCACGGTTTGTAGCATCAACCGCTTTCTGCATTTCAGCAATCTCGTATGAGTCTTTAATCAATCTAATTCCAGATAGGTAAGTGACTAACTCTGCAGTCGCCTCTTTATCTTTAGATAATTTCTTATCTACAACCTTATTCTCACCTCTTACATAAACAGTTGGCTTTTCATTACTTAAGAATTTATCTAGATCCTCAACCTGTCGCACTGCAAGGCCATATTTGCGCTCGGTCTCTTCCAAAGTCATTCGACGACCAACCCAGAATTCGCCATATTTAGCATCCCGATAAAACTCGGTGGTGTTGCGCGAAGATCGTGGGTGGATAAATAAAAGCGCTTCGTGGCCATTTGAATTTGGCTCAAGAATAAAGACTGAATCTGGAACTGCATCTCCTGCAGTTATCCCCGTGAAATAAGAGAATGCCGAATGTGCGCGGAAGCGATAATCAGTATCGCTGCTTCGAGTTTTCAGTCCGCCAGCCGGAATAATTACTCGCTTTCCTGGATACTTCTTCGAGAGTTTTTCAATTCGCACTTTTACGAATGGGATAGCCTCGCTTGGAACAATTCCCTCAAGCGGAGTTGGCGCCCAGCCGGTCTTCATAAATTCTGCTAGTCCACGCGGATTAGCCGCATCATATTTACGGCTGCCGTCTTTTGATTCATTCATGGTTTAAGCCTAACCCTTCCCAGAAGATAGTTCTATCAAATCACCAACTTGGATATATTCGAGGCATGAGTATCGAACTCCTCTTCGAACAGATTCAATCACTGTTGGGTGGCCACAACCCCCGAACCTTAATTGGGATTGTGGGAAAACCCGGTGCCGGAAAATCAACAATTGTCGAGCAAATACAAACTAAATATCCGTCTCGCGAAGTTTCCATAATCCCTATGGATGGATTCCATTTAACTAATGAGGAATTGATTTCTTTGGGTCGCCGTGAACGAAAAGGTGCGCCCGATACATTCGATGTCGAAGGCTTTACCTCACTTATTAAGAGCGTGAAAAGCGATCATAGTGTTGACCATAAGTTTCCAATCTTCCACCGTGAAATTGAAGCATCAATAGCGGATGAAGGAATGGTTCCTAAAGAATCAAAAGTTGTAGTAATTGAAGGCAATTATCTGTTTTCAGAAGCTCACGATTGGAATGAGATTTATCCATTGCTAGATCACACCTGGTTTATTGAAATCGATGATGAGATTAGAATTGAAAGACTTATCGCTCGCCATGTTCGTTATGGGAAAACTCGTGAAGAAGCAGAGGCCTGGTCTCGGGGTAGCGATGAAACGAACGCTCGGTTTATTGGTTTAACGGCTAACCGGGCCGAAAACCGAATTAATCTTAGCTAAATTCGAAATAAGCCCTAGTTTAAACCCGAGACCTCGCATAACCTGCCCTTGTGCGCTGCGAATTGAATTTCGGTTGGAAGAGAAAATAACCATGAAAATTAAGCAAATTGATGTCTTCCAAAAAACTTACACAATGTCAGCTGGCAAGTTTGTCATCTCAGGTGGCAAAGTTGCAAGTGATCAAGATTCCACAATTGTCCGAATCGAAACTGACAACGGTCTAGTCGGCTGGGGCGAGCAATGCGTTTTCTCTCCAGGATATTTAGTAGCTCATGGTGATGGCGCACGAGCTGCTTTAAAGTTATTGGCACCGGCAGTTTTAGGAATGGATCCAAGCACCCCTGAATTAGTTTATGGTGTTATGGAAAAAACGATGAAGGGTCATTATTACGCGAAGGCGGCAATCGATATTGCATGCTGGGATCTCTTTGGACAGAGCACAAATATGTCAGTGAGCGATCTTTTAGGTGGAACGCATAGAATCAAGATTCCACTTTATGCACCAATCAGTATGGCTAGCCCAGATGAAATGAAAGATGATTGTGCTAAATGGAAATCACTTGGATATGAAAGATTTCAAATGAAAGTTGGCGGAGATTACGAAACCGACCTTAAACGCGTTGAAGCTTGCATGTCAGTTATCGAAGGTGCAGAACGAATTATTTTTGATGCCAACGGTAACTGGACACAACATGAAGCCGTACAGATTGTCGCTGCCTTAGATGGGCTTAAAATATTTGTAGAACAGCCATGTGCAACCATGGAAGAAAGCGCCAGAGTAAAGGCACGAAGTCGTCAACCATTTATTCTTGATGAAAGTTTGCTAACTAGCGCTGATGTATTGCGCGCCCACGAATTAAATGCAATGGATGCGGTAATGCTTAAAATTTCCCGCTTCGGTGGAATTACACCAGTGAAAAAAGCCCGCGACATAAGTATGGAGCTCGGTCTTGCTTTAACTGTCGAAGATTCCGGCGGTGGCGACATCATTACAGCTGCGATGGCACACTTTTCCGCAAGCACACCAGATCGCTTCTTCATGAATGGCTTCTTCACGGGGTCTATGGTCAAGGAGCGAATTACCGAATGGGGTTGTAAGAATTCGGGTGGCTTCGGTGAATTACCTACCGGAATAGGCCTAGGAATTTCCGTAGATGAAGAGATTTTAGGAAAACCTATTACTACCTACGCATAGTTGAGTTGTGAAGTAAGTAGTTATCAGAATCCTTTGTAAACCTGTAAACTTTCCTCACCACTTGGAGACGTCGCATAGCCCGGTCGAGTGCGCCTCACTGCTAACGAGGTAAGGGGTAAAACCCTTCAAGAGTTCAAATCTCTTCGTCTCCGCTCTTAGAAGAATTTGATTTAATGTTCTGTAATTTCCCTTGATAGCCTTGCCGGATGCCTTCAATCTTTGAGACTGATGCTGTAGTAGACAAGCTTGCAGCCACGGCAATTATCCAGACTAAAAAGTTGTTGACTCAGTCTGAAAAGTTACGTGATCGTCGTGAAAGAGCCAGCCGTAAGCGGGTGGCTCGATTATTTAAAGATCCCAAAGCGATTGAAGCGACCATAACTCTTACCGATGAAGTTATGCGCATAAGCTCTGTTCAATCCTCTTCGCGAATTTTCCGCCGCGCAGCCAAAAAGGCAAGTTTGGTTGGATTCGGCGCAGTAAATGCACTCGGACTTCACTTTATCGGCATCTTGTCGCGAGTAGTTCCGGGACCGGTTGTTGGTCTTGTGCATAAACGAGTTCGCGCACTTTCTAAAGATTTAATCCTGGCCTCTGAAAATGAGAAACTTGCAAAGCACTTAGCAAAGCGCACAAGTAAAGGTATCTCTCTTAATATCAATGTCTTAGGCGAAGCTGTTCTTGGTGATCATGAAGCCGAGCAACGATTTAAATCGATTCTTGAAATGATGCGCCGTCCAGGAGTTAATTACATTTCAGTCAAACTATCTTCGATTGTCGCGCAACTTATCATCATTGATGTTGATGGATCTATTGACCGCGTCTCTGAAAAGATGCGAATTCTTTATCGCAATGCGCAACAGCAAGGTGTTTTTGTGAACCTGGACATGGAGGAGTATCGAGATCTTCCAATGACAGTTGCAGCCTTTATGCGAGTGTTAGATGAAGATGAATTTTCGGCAATGAAGGCAGGAATCGTTCTACAGGCTTATCTTCCAGAATCCCACCACTTCTTTGGCGAACTAGTAACCTGGGCAAAAGCTCGATATGAAAAGTCGGGCGGAACAATAAAGGTGCGCTTAGTAAAAGGCGCAAATCTTGCAATGGAACATGCCGAAGCGGAACTTCATGGCTGGAGCCCAGCTCCGTACCGAACAAAGTCAGATGTTGATGCTTCATATCTTCGACTAGTAGATGCTGCGCTACGACAAGAGAATTCAAAAGCAGTTCGGATTGGAATTGCATCACACAATCTTTTCCATATGACATGGGCAATTGAAGTTGCTAAATCTCGGAACGTTCTAGAGCAGATTGATATTGAAATGCTTGAAGGAATGGCTAATGCAGAAGCACTTGCAGTTACTCGCTCAGGTCAACCAGTTCTGCTCTATGCACCGGTAACTCGTAAGGATGATTTTGCAGCAGCTGTTGCTTATCTCGTTCGCCGTTTAGATGAAAATACTTCTGACGAAAACTATTTGAAGGCAGCATTCGACATTGCAAAGAATCCAGCCAAGTTTGCCGATCAAGAACAGCGATTTTTAAAATCTGTTGCAGATCGCCACGCAGTTACAACAGAATCTCTGCGTCATGTTGAGCATTCACAGGTGACTGGTTTAACCTTTAAAAATGAACCGAATGCTGATCCAACAGAACCTATCTTTTTAGCTTCAGTTGAGAAGGTGATAAAAAAGATTCGGGGAATTAAAGATCAAGAGATTCCACTTGTTATTAATGGCAGAGAAGTATTTACAGAAGAGCAAGAAGAGGGCCACGACCCTTCTGATAATGGAAAAGTTTGGTATCACTACTCGGTCGGTTCAGCTGCAGATGTAGATAATGCAATTGCGACCGCAAAGAGCGCGCAAGCAAAGTGGAGCTCACTCACTATCGGAGAGCGTGCCGAAATTCTCTTTGCCGCCGCAGCTGTGATGCAGCAAGCAACTACCGAGACAATCGCGGTGATGTCGCGTGATGCCGGAAAGACAGTGGCAGAAGCAGATCCAGAGGTTGCTGAAGCAATCGATTTTGCTCACTTTTATGCAACAACTGTAGAGAACTTTGGCGAATCAACTCCACTCGGCACAATCTTGGTTGTTCCGCCATGGAACTTTCCATATGCGATTCCAATTGGTGGACTTTGTGCTGCACTTGCAGCCGGAAATACAGTGATATTGAAACCTGCCCCAGAAACTGTTGCTACTGCATGGGAAATCGTTAGCCATTTGTGGGCTGGTGGAGTTCCAAAAGATGTTCTGCAGTTCTTGCCGATGCGCGATGATGAAAATGGGAAATACCTGGTCACACATCCAGATATTGATGGAATTATTCTGACTGGATCATTTGATACCGCCTCCTTGTTTACATCATGGCACCCGGAAATTAATTTGATGGCAGAGACCAGCGGGAAGAATGCAATCTTAATAACTTCGTGTGCTGATATTGATGCAGCGGTTAAAGATTTGGTGCAATCAGCTTTTGGTCATGCGGGACAGAAATGTTCTGCAGCATCCATTGCAATTGTTGATACACATATCTATAACGACCCTGCATTTGTTCGCCAACTTCAAGACGCTGTTGAATCCCTAAGTGTTGGTGCAGGATGGAATTTTTCTACAACTGTTGGCCCAATTATTCGACCTGCAGAGAGTGCGCTTAAACGTGCGCTTACTCAGTTAGATTCTGGCGAGAGCTGGTTGGTTGAGCCAAAGCAATTAGATAGCGCTGGTTTGATGTGGCGCCCCGGAGTAAAGCTTGGAGTCAAAGCTGGTTCATGGTCACACCGCAATGAATGGTTTGGTCCGGTTCTTGCAGTAATTGAAGCACCAGATTTTGATACTGGCATCAATTGGCAGAATGAAACCGAGTTTGGCTTAACAGCCGGTATTCAATCTCTTGATGAAAAAGAGTGCGAAGAGTGGATCAATCGAATTGAAGCGGGCAATCTTTATGTCAATCGTGGACTAACTGGTGCCATTGTTAACCGCCAACCTTTTGGCGGCTGGAAGAAATCAGCGGTTGGTCCAAATGCTAAAGCAGGTGGTTTGAACTATGTAAACACTCTACGAAATTGGCCACGAGTAACAAACTTGGAGCCAGCGATTTATGGCGTAAACAGTTGGTGGAGCAAAGTTGGATCGCAAGCAATAGATAGATCAGGGTTGATTGTTGAAAAGAATTTTCAGCGCTATCGACACTATTTGGCGCCAATTGTTGTTGTGATTGATGAATCAACAACTCAGGTAGAGAATTCACTTATTCATCACATCAGTGAAACGACAGGTGCCAAGATCATATTTACAAATGATTTAAGAGATGTGAAAGAGAAGTTTTCACGCGTTCGATGGCTTGCATCTAGTAAGCCACCGGTGCTGGAGATGTTGCAGCAAGGAATTTCTATTGACCATAGACCTGTGGCGCAACGCGGAGATATTGAGTGTCCTCGATGGCTAATCGAACAATCAGTGGCAATTACTTACCACCGCTATGGAAATCCAAATGGTGGGCCTAAGCCATCGTGCAGCGGACTTTCGGGTCCGTTTAGTAAGTAATTGCAATGTAAACTACGCGAAGTAACGTTGAGAAGTTAGGGGTTTTGGTGCCGCATTACAAGATTGCAATCGTCGGTGCTGGACCATCAGGATATTTCGCTGCGCAAGCTCTGCAGAATTCGGCAACTGAAGATTTAACATTTTCAATCGACATGATTGAGCGCCTTCCAACTCCTTGGGGTTTGGTGCGTTCAGGCGTTGCGCCTGATCATCCAAAGATTAAGACCGTTTCAAAGGTCTTTGAGAAGATTGCATCCGAACCCACCTTTCGTTTGTTTGGAAATGTGGAACTTGGCAAAGATATTTCACTTGAAGATTTAACAGGTAGATATGACGCAGTAATAATGGCTACGGGCTCTGCAATAGGTAAGAAACTTGGGATACCTGGCGAAGATTTGGCGAATTCTATTTCTGCGGCCCAATTTGTTCCTTGGTATAACGGTCATCCAGACTTTGCAGATTTTAAAGTTGATCTCTCAGGCAAAGTTGCTGTCGTAATCGGCGCCGGAAATGTTGCGATGGATTGCGGTCGGATTCTTGCGATAGATCCAAAAGAACTTGATGAAACCGATACCGCAGATCATGCACACGAGCATTTGAATAAGAGCAATATCCGAAAAGTATTTATTTCTGGTCGTCGGGGAGCAGAATTTGCAGCATTCACGGCACCGGAACTTCGTGATTTACCAAAGCTAGAACATACTGATGTTTACATCAGTGAAGAGGCAATTGCCCTTGCACATAAGAATGTGGAAGCTAAAGGCGAAATTGAAAAGCATTTGGCGAGCAATTTAGAAGCTATGAAACTTATTGCTGAAACTCCAAAACAAGGACATCAGCGCTCATTGGAATTCCTCTTCTCGCACACTCCTAAGGAAATAATTGGTCATGAAAAAGTTGAAGGGATTGTTTACTCAACTCCAAGTGGTGTTGTGACAATTCCTTGTGACTTAGTAATTACTGCAATTGGTTATGAAGCAACAACAATTCCTGGGGTTAAGTATGAAAGTGGAAAGATTACAAATACTGATGGCCGAGTTACAGGGTCAAATATGTATGTAGTTGGTTGGGCAAAACGTGGACCATCCGGAGTTATTGGAACAAACAAGAGTGATGCAGCAGAAGTTGTTAAGTTGTTGATTTCAGACTTAAAAGATGCAAAAACTGCAGGAGATGTCACCGAACTTCTAACAGGCGATCACAAAGTGGTTGATCAGCCATACTGGGTTCGAATTAATGAAGCTGAAGTTGCGGCTGGAGAATCCCGCGGAAAACCACGTGTTAAAGCGGTTTCAATCCCCGATCTATTGCGTTTGGGGCAACCTTAATCAACTAGTAGTATTTACGAGTATGCCTGCGCTTGTAGCTCAACGGATAGAGCATCTGACTACGGATCAGAAGGTTAGGGGTTCGAATCCCTTCAAGCGCACAATATCTACGCTCAGATTACTCCTTCAAAATACTTTCTCTCCTAGTCAGTGAATCACTTACCAGTAAGGCCAACACCGACAGCCTGATCGAATCTTTTCATAATTTCATCTGGGTTTGAAAAGTCTCTTCGCCAGCGGTTTGCATGGAGTTTTTCAGCGAGCATTTCGTTGTCGAAGAAGTTTCTCATCATTTCTTCATCTTCAATATGAAGAAAATCAAGCAATTTTGCATAGGAATTTTCCCGGTCATGAATAACCAAATCTTCTAATTTAAGTACAAATTTTTGTCCCTCTGGAATTTGCACCATTGAAGTCTCGGCTATCGACGTGCGCCGTAGCCACCATGTCAACGCGGAATCAAAGTTATTTGGACCCCAGGGCTCACGAATTACTGAAGCAATAGTGTCCAACGGGTTGCGTTGCATTTGGATAAATTTTGCATCTGGTAAAAGTCTATAAATAGAGCTGGCATACATAATATTTGGTGGACTAGTGTCCATCCAGTTAGGTTCGCCGGAGTATTGTCTCTGAGCGTTGACAAACCCATAAAAAAATTGGCGGCATGCCCCTTCGAGATCTTGGCTTGCCCCCTCGTGTAACTCTCCAAGTAGGACCCTGATTTTCTTCTTAGATATGCCCAAATGCAATCCGCTATTATTATCAAGCCTGTTTTTTCTTTCATACCACTCGTTAAGCATCTTTCCAGAAAATTTCTTTAGCCTCGGTTCATACTTGCTAAGAGGCATCAGGTGGAGATAAAGCCGGCTCTTTTTGGAGATCTCTTGGCTAGAAAAATCTCTCATTCCGAAGGCGAGATCCGTCAGCGAGAATATATCCGTCAAAAATTTGATCTCATATGGCTTGCCGCATTTAATCTTCGAGTGCCTACCAAGCAATTTTCCTACGATAGTTGTGCCGCTTCTTCCCGTGCCTCCAGAAAAAACGGGCGAAAAAGAGTTATTCATGCAAGAAAAATATCGTGCTCGAGAGTAGGCACCAAGGACCTAAACGTTGCGCCCTCTAAAAATTGCAGATATTGCGTTCGAATCCCTTCAAGCACACCAGAACTTCTCTCGAAATCTCTATAGCCCTAACTTCATACTCGCTATTTATGGCGTTTAGGGTATAGCGCCTAATTGACGCAAGTCACAAAGATAACTCGATATTACCCTTGACTTAAATCTTTTTGAATTTACCCTAAGGTATGGCAATTGAAGAAGAGATAACAAAAGATGTTTTCCGAACAGCTATGTCCAGCTGGGCAACTGGCGTAAGCGTCATTACCGGAACTGCAACTGATAGTTCTTCAAAACCAATTGGAATTGTTTGTAATTCACTTGCTTCGATTTCGTTAGAAGAGAAGTTAATTCTCTGGTCAGTCGATAAGTCTTCAAGTTCTTACAGCCATTGGGTATTAGCAAAGACTTTTAATGTGCATTTCTTGGCCGAAGATCAGAAGGATTTAGTTGCCCGATTTGCCAAGAAGGGCGTAGACAAATTCGAGGGTTTAGAGTTCGAAACAACCAAACTTGGAAATCCAATTTTGACTGGAGTTAGCGTCCGGATGGAGTGTGCTACCACTCAAACTTTTGATACTTACGACCACATGCTGATAATTGGCAAGGTCCAGACTCTTGAAAATAGCCACAAAGCCCCACTACTTTTCCTCCATAGTTCACTACGCAGTATCAGCGGATCAAACAACTAACCTAACCCGAACAACATAATGAAAAGGAAAAAATGGCAAAAGCGTTACTCGATGGAAAGGGTTTTAAGTTAGGACTCTTTTCACCAAACTGCTCATCCGGACTTGCTGTAACAAAGGCCCCAGACCGATGGACAGGTTCTTGGGAAGATAATTTAAGACTTGCAAAAATTGCTGATGATGCGGGTATTGATTTCTTACTACCAATCGCAAGATGGATTGGTTATGGCGGAGAAACAAACTTTCATGAGGGCGTTCTAGATCCGACAACTTGGGCAGCAGGGCTTCTTGCAAATACAAAACGCATTTCAATATTTGCAACAATTCACACTGCTTTTAATCATCCAATAGTTGTTGCAAAGCAGATGGCCACAGTTGACCATATTGGTGGCGGTCGTGCTGGAATGAATATTGTTGCTGGTTGGAACAAACCAGAATATGACACCTTCGGAATGGACCTACCACAAGATCACAATGATCGATATGCACTTGCACAGGAGTGGTGGGAAATCATAAAAAAGATTTGGACTACCGAAGGTAAGTTCGATCATGACGGAAAATTCTTTAAGCTGCAACATGTTGAAGGTATGCCAAAGCCGGTTGATGGAATTCTTCCAGTTCTCAACGCTGGTTCATCACCACAAGGTCGCGAATTCGCGGCAAGGAATGCAAACTTTGCGTTCACTGTTGTTGGTGGCCCAGAAGATGGCGCCGAAGTAGTTAAGCAAGTTACATCTCAAGCCAAGAATGATTACAAACGCGATATGGGCGTATTTACACTTGGCCACGTTGTTTGTAAGCCAACTCGCAAAGAAGCTGATGAATTTTTGCATTACTACGCAGATGAATATGCTGATTGGAATGCTGTCGATAATTTAATGACACTACAAGGCCTGCACTCCATGTCATTTAGCAAGGAAATGCTCGAAATGTTCCGCGGTCGTTTTGCTGCTGGACATGGATCTTGCCCACTAATCGGAACACCTGATGAAGTAGCAGATGCAATCGAAGGCTTTGCGAAAGCTGGTTTCGGTGGAATGACAATTGCATTCTTGGATTATGCGAAAGAACTTCCATACTTCGCACAGGAAGTATTGCCTCGTTTAGAGAAAAAGGGCGTTCGTCTTCCTAAGTAATAGACTCGAGAAATGAACTCAATGCTGAAGGGCCCCGACTTTAAGTTGGGGCTTTTCGCTGCCAATTGCTCATCTGGTTCAGCAGTAACAAATGCACCAGATCGTTGGAGCGGATCCTGGGCAGATAATGTAGCCGCAGCAAAAATTGCGGATGAAGTTGGATTAGATTTTTTACTTCCAGTTGCCAGATGGATTGGCTATGGCGGTGCCAGTAATTATCACAATGATGTTTTAGACCCAACCACCTGGATGGCTGGATTATTAGCGGTTACAAAGAAGATTAATGTTTTTTCAACGGTTCATACTGCTTTTACTCACCCAATAGTTGCTGCTAAACAATTTGCTACAGCAGACCAAATCGGAAATGGCAGAGCTGGAATAAACATTGTTGCTGGCTGGAACAAGACCGAATTCGATGCCTTTGGAATCGAATTACCTTTAGGTCACGATGATCGATATGAGAGAGCCCAGGAGTGGTGGGATGTAATAAACAAAATTTGGTCAACACAGGGACGCTTTGATCATGCAGGCAAGTTTTTTAATTTAAAAGGTGTTGAAGGATTTCCCAAACCAGTAAATGGTCGCATACCTGTCATAAATGCTGGGTCGTCAGAACAAGGCCGGGCTTATGCGGCCAAGAATGCTGATTTTATTTTCACAGTCGTCGATAACCCAACTGATGGAGCCGAGGTTGTGAAGTCGATTTCAGAAAATGCAAAGAATAAGCATCAGCGCAAATCTGGCGTTTTAACTCTGGGGCATGCCGTATGCCGCCCAACTAATTCTGAAGTCGATGAATTTATTGATTACTATGCAAATAAAAATGCGGATTGGGTAGCAGTCGACAATATGATGGCTTTAATGGGCCAATATGCCAAATCATTTACGCCAGAAATGCTGGCAACTTATAGAACTAGATTTGCTGCTGGAGATGGATCTTGCCCATTAACCGGAACTCCAGATGAAGTAGCAGAACGAATTTATCAATTCGCTAAAGCAGGCTTTTCAGGAATGACAATCGCCTTCTTCGACTACACAAAAGAGCTGCCATATTTTGCCCAAGAAGTTTTACCAAGGCTGGTAAGCAAAGGCATCAGAGTTAGTCAATAATTGGCCTATGAAAACTCTCTTCGAAAAAGTCACTGTAGGCGGAAATGAATTAACAAACCGAATAGTCATGGCACCGATGACGCGAAATCGTGCCGATGAAAATGGTGACCCAAATGGCTTGATGGTCGAGTATTACAAGCAGCGTTCGAGTTTTGGTCTAATTATTACTGAAGGAACTGCACCAGCACATGTTGGTAAGGCTTATCCTGGAATCCCAGGCATTTACAGCGAATCACAAGTTGCAGGTTGGAAGAAAGTAACTCAAGCAGTGCATGAATCCGGCAGTCGAATTTTTCTGCAGTTAATGCATTCGGGTCGAATTTCTCATAAGAAAATAACTGGACTTAATCCAATTTCGGCAAGTGCCGTCAAGCCAGCCGGAGAACTATTTACCGGTTCTGGAATGGACACATTTGAAGTTCCAAAGGCAATGTCACTGGAAGATATTGCTGAAACTAAAGCAACCTTCGTGGCTGCTGCAAAGAGTGCAATCGCTGCTGGATTTGATGGCGTTGAATTGCACGCCGCAAATGGTTATTTACTTCACCAATTCATAGCGCCGAATTCAAATGTCCGAACCGATGAGTACGGCGGCAGCATTGAAAATCGTTGCAAGTTTGTAATAGAAGTTTTAAATGCGGTGGCTGAAGCGATAGGCGCAGATAAGACTGCAATTAGAATTTCGCCGAATGGCACATTCAATGATATTGCCGAAACTGAAATTGAAGAGACTTATACCTATTTGATTGATGCAATTAATGGAATGGGACTTGCTTTTCTACATGTATCAAATCAATTTGGTTTTGAATCGATTCCTTTTGCTCGAAAGCTTTATTCAGGATCCATAGTTGCTAATTCAGGCTATGCAGATAAAGCTAAAGTTGAAACCGCGAAGCGAATTATTGAAACTGGCGAAGCCGATCTATTTAGTTTTGGCAGGTTGGCACTAGCTAATCCAGATCTGCCAAAGCGATTGGCCCAGGGGTTAGAGCTCAATTCTGGGGATTCCAAGACCTTCTATTCAAGGGGCCCAATCGGATACACGGACTACCCAACAGCCCCATAAGCGCAATTTCCAGGGCGATTCATAAGCGCAAATCAGGTAAAAGTTACCGGATTGTTACCAGGTGGATATTTGACGGTGGTCAAAAGTAGGGCAAGATTTGGCTACTAGTTTGCTCCGCCGGTAAAGACCGGTGTTCAGCAATCAAGAAAAACCTTAAGGAGAAAATGCATGAAAATTTCTAAAAAGTTTTTGGCAAGCGTTGCTGCAGCAGCACTTGTCGCAACTGGAATTTCAGCAGTAACTGCCTCATCTGCTAACGCAGCAAAAAAGAAGCCAATTCTAATCGGAGCCGCAATGGCTGCGACTGGTTTTATGGCACCATTCGATGGTCCTGCACTTGAGACAGCAAAGATTGCTGTTAATCGTTTGAACAAATCAGGTGGTATCAATGGTCAAAAAGTTGTATTGAAGTTTGTTGATACTGGAACAAACCCTGACAAGGGACAACAGATTGCTACTCAATTTGTTGCTGAAGGCGCAAAGCTACTTCTCGTAACTTGCGATGCAGACATTAACTTGAAGTCTGCTCAAGTTGGCGAGAGAGCTGGTGTTCTTGTTATCGCACCTTGCGTGGGATCAACAGCAATGGGCCCAGATAATGGATTGAACCTTGGTTACTCACTAGGTTCAGCCGTTCCTGGCGAAGCTGCAATCATGGCTGAATATGCATACGCATCACTTGGAAGGACTGCAACTCTTTTCAAAGATATGTCAATCGCATATACAACTAGCCAATGCGACTCATTTGCAAAACGCTTCAAGGAACTTGGTGGAACTATTAAGTCAACACAAGAGTTCAACCAAACCCAAGCAGGAGCGCTCGATAAGCCAGTAACTGCACAAGTTGCTGCTGCTAGGGCAGATGCTGCTGGCGTAATTGCACTTTGTTCATACCCAGGCGGTGGAGCTGAAGCACTTGGTGCTATCCGCGCTGCTGGAATAAAGACACCTGTAATTTCAGGTTTCGGTATGGATGGAAACTTCTGGGCTGGAGCAGTTCCAAACCTTTCTAAACACTATGTTGTCACATACGCATCTGTTCATGGCGATGACACAAAGGGAAAGGTCCGAAGCATTCTTGCTGCTTTCAAGAAGGCAACTGGATCAGATGCTGCAACTTCAGGTCTAATCACCGGAGCTGCTGCAATTGAAGCATTTGCACTTGCTGCAAAGCGTGCTGGTTCAACAGATGGCAAGATGCTTGCTGCTGAAATGGACAAGTTCAAGAATGAAAACCTAACAGCAGGTCCAACTTCATTCACACCATCACTTCACGTGAGCGTAACTCGACCAATGGCGATCTTGAAGACCACCAATGGCAAGACAAAGCTTGTGAAGTATGCGGCTGCAAAGAAGCCAACCTTCTAGTAGCTAAAAATAGCTAGAAATAAATAGCTACAAATAAGTAGAGAGGGTGTGCGGCATCACGTCGCACACCCTCTTTTTATTGTTATTCTGCGGTCTTAATAAGTTTTAAGTGGAGGGAGAAAAAGCTTGGATCAAAAATCTTTTCATGCCAATGAAATTAGCAAATCTTTTGGCGCCCTTCAGGTTCTAGATAATGTAACTTTAAATGTAAATCCAGGAGAAATCGTTGGCCTACTTGGTCCAAATGGAGCCGGTAAATCAACTTTTATTAACATCTTGGCTGGATACGAGAAGCAAGATGGCGGAACAGTTGTTGTCGAAGGAAAGCCACTTGATGGATTAAAGCCAAATGCCCGTGCACGTGCTGGCATCGCCAGAACGTTCCAATCAGGCCGCCTATTTGGAAATCTTACCGTTGCCGAAAATGTTGCTTTAGGCGCTATTGGATTAGGTGAATCTGGGAAAGTTGCGCATGAGAGATCTGAATCAATTTTAGAAATTTTAGGTATTGAAAAGCTCTCGCCACACGCAGCAGGAAGTATCTCTCACGGTAATGCCAGATTAGTTGGCCTTGCACGTGCGGTTGCCGCACACCCAAAGTATTTGATCATGGACGAACCAGCTGCCGGTCTTAATGAAGATGAAGCTCCAAGATTGCTGCAGGCACTAGAAGTGATCAGGAAAAACATTGGTTGCGGAATGTTGCTTGTAGAACATAACGTTAAGTTAGTCACTCAGGCGTGCAGCAGAGTAGTTGTTCTGGCAACAGGGATTTTGATTTTTGATGGCAATCCACGAGATGCATTGAATAATGCCGATGTAAAAACTGCCTATCTTGGAAATGCCGGGGTGCACTAATGGCGCTTCTAGAAGTTACAAATTTGGTAGCTGGATATGGGAAAGTTGAAGTTATTTCAGATGTTTCATTTACTTTAGAGCCAGGAAAATCAATCGGAATTGTGGGACCAAATGGCGTCGGTAAATCAACGTTGCTCCAAGCAATTGCGGGTGGAATTGCACCAAAAGGTGGAACCATAACTTTTGACGGAAAAAATATTGCTGGCAAAAAACCAGAGGACATTGTGCGATTGGGGCTTTCATTAGTTCCAGAAGGCCGTCAGATATTTAGTGGGCTCACAGTTAGAGAAAATCTCTCACTTGGCTTAACCGGCCGCCGTAACAAGAAAGGCGCAAACGAAGCAATTCTTAAAGTGCGCGAACTCTTTCCAGTTCTATTGACACACGAAAATCATCAAGCTGGAATGTTAAGTGGTGGACAGCAACAACAACTAGCAATTGCTCGGGCGCTGATTTCAGAGCCAAAAGTTTTATTGCTTGATGAACCAAGTTTGGGTTTAGCCCCAACAGTTATAACTGATGTTTTTGATCGCTTGAAAGAAATTATCGAGATGGGAACTGCAGTTGTTATTGTTGAACAACGTGCCAACCTAGTGACATCATTTGCTGAAAAGACGATTGTTATTCGAGATGGCAAAGTGCAGTCGACACTTACTTCAGCAGATGCTGCTAATTCTGAATCTTTACAACGTTCCTACTTTGGGGCTGGTGAATAAATAAATGGTTCAATCAATACTTGATGCAATTAGCCTTGGCGGTCTTTATTCCTTAGCGGCTCTCGGTCTTGGTCTGGTTTTTGGTGTGATGCGCCTAGTGAATTTTGCTCATGCTGAATTGATAACTATCGCGGCATATACATTGGTTTTAACAGCACAATTTCCACTAGCTGTAAGTTTGCTTTTTACCGTCATAGTTACGGTATTTGTTGCGCTTCTAATGGAATTTTCGGTTTATCGACGATTGCGTGGAGTAAATCCAGCAATTATGTTGATTGCATCTTTTGGACTTTCAACTGTTCTACAGCGTGTTTATGAATTAATGTTTGGAGCGCTTCCAAGGTCAGCGGTAGTTGCACCATTCCTTCGTGGTGATTTCAAGGTTGCCGGTCTTTCAATAACTATTTCAAGCATAATTACAATCGTATTAACCATAGTCATTCTGCTTGCGATGGGTTACCTAATCGAAAAAACCTCACTTGGCCTACAACTTCGCGCTGCATCTGCAGATTTCAAGACTGCGCGACTTTTAGGAGTCAGATCAAATCGGTTGATTAGCGCAGCTTTTGGTCTTAGTGGTGTTCTCGCAGCATGCGTTGCTCTAATTTTAGTAATTCAAAATCCACAGATCAGTCCTTACTACGGCCTTAACATCACAATTCTTTCGTTAGTTGGAATTGTTATTGGTGGAATTGCGTCACTGCGCGGTGCTGCTCTTGGTGGATTCATAGTTGGCGTCGTTCTAAGTTCGCTAAATACCCTGCTTGGAAATGGCCGAGTCTATGCATATAGCTGGCTCTTTATTCTGGTCTTGGTCATCTTGTTAGTGCGTCCAGGAGGGCTCCTAAGTAAGGGCTCTGAATTGGAGCGTGTCTAGTGAAGCACGGTGGCGTAACTAAATTCTCAATTCAAAACCTACTTGGGCCGATTATTGTTCTGATTCTTTTAACACACTTTGTCGGCGGTGCTTCAACTAGCTTGCAATTAGTTACGCAAATGGCTCTCTGCTTATTTGTAATGGTTCTCGCACTTCAAGTTTTTGTAGGAAATTCAGGCGTTCTCTCATTTGGTCATGGCGCATTTGCGCTGATCGGCTCTTATGTATCTGCGATATTAACTGCACCAGTAAATATTAAAGACAATGCCCTGTCGATGAATCAGCTTTGGGAGCCACTAGTTTCACCGCAAGTCAATATTTATGTCGCACTAGTTATCTCGGCCGCAGTGAGTGGGCTAATCGCAGCCATCACTGGAATTTTCTTAATGCGGTTAAATGGACTTGCTGCGGGTATTGCTACCTTTGCCCTATTGGGTGTGGCTTATAACGTCTTTTTCAATAACAAAAAGATTGGTCCAGGATCTCAAGCCTTACCTGGAGTTCCTTTGATTGATAACAATTGGATTCTGCTCCTTCTGGCAGTTCTCTCTTTAATTCTTGTTTACTTCATAAATATTTCCAGAATCGGTAGAACACTCCGCGCAACTCGTGAAGATGCTATGGCAGCGCCAGCACTTGGAATAAGTATTTTTAAGGTCCGACTAATCGCATTCATTATTTCTGGTGCAGTAGCAGGCCTTTCTGGAGGAATGTATTCACATGTTGCGGGAACCTTTCAAGTTCAAGATTATTACTTAGAATTTACATTTATAACTCTTTCAATGTTAATTGTTGGTGGCAGTGCAAGTATTTGGGGCGCACTTGTCGGCACCTTCTTAATTACCGCTGTTGGCCAAGTTTTGCTAATGATGGAGCAAGACCTGCCTGTATTTGGGATACAAGTTCAAATTCCACTTGGTTCGCGTGCCGTGATAATCGCGCTGACTTTCGTAGCAGTGCTGCTCTGGCGATCAGGTGGCATAACAAATGGTAAAGAATTTAGAATTCCAAAATTAAAAAAGATAAGCTAAAAAATGAGCAAGGTTTATCTCTTTGTAGCGATTGATTTAAAACCAGGCAGACGTGAAGAATTTCTTGAAAAGATTAAATTCCATGGGGCGCATATTCGCACCGAAGATGGTTGTGAATCCTTAGAGATTTTCACTAACTCACAGAGCGCCAACCAAGTTTGTGTCTGGGAAGTTTGGAGAAATCGCGTGCTATGGGATGCGCATATGGCTAATCAAGCAAGTGCAGCTTGGCAGAAAATTGCTTCGGAATATGTAAATGGTGAGCAAATCACTGTTCTGGACTCCATCTAAAAATGGATGTAGAAGATCGTTCAGTCTTTGAATTACCTTACGAAAAACCAGATGAGACCTTCACCTTTGGAAAATCCGAAGATCAGGTAATCGATTTCTATCTTCCACCAGATCAAAAAAAACCACTAATTGTTTTAATCCATGGTGGATATTGGCGTTCAGAATATGATCGTAAGCATCTGGCCCCGCTAGCTAGAGCACTAGCAAATATTAGCTGGCCAGTTGCACTCATTGAATACCGGCGAATTATTGGCAATCCCGATGCAATGATGAGCGATGTAATTAGCGCTATCGAAGAAGTTTCGAAGTCATATTCAAATCTGATTCTGATTGGACATTCTGCTGGAGGACATCTTGCGTTAGTCGCTTCGCATAAAGTCAATGCATCAGCCATAATCGCACTTGCACCACTAACAAATTTACTTGCAGCAGAAGAATTAGATTTAGATGAGGGCGCCGTCTCTGACTTTCTCGGAGCTCCGGCAGCTTTGAGGTCTGATTTAGATCCAACAAGGCTTCCTGTGTTAACGATTCCAACCACGCTTATCCATGGGACATTGGATTTGAGAGTGCCTATTAATTTTTCACGTGAATATGTTGCCCAGAAAGCTGGGCCCTTTGTCCACTTCTTAGAATTTGAGAATCTAGGTCATTTCGAATTAATCGACCCAAGGTCAGAGGTTTTTGCTGAAATATCCCGAGTTCTTACCTCTTTGAGTTAAATCCAGCAAGTAAGGTTTTACTTGTGGCCAAGAAAATAATTGTGCATGCTGGTTTCCATAAAACTGGGACGACGGCGATTCAATCCAGCTTCTTTGCAGCAAAAGATAAATTAAGTAAGTTAGGAATTACATATCCCGATGTGGGTGGAAAAGCCCATCACAAAGCTATCTACTCGCTTATGGCCAAAACTTGGGGCTGGGAAGATCGTGGTGGCGTGTTAGCCACAGATAAAAAATGGCAGGACTTTATTAAGCAGATTAAGCGGGCCAAATCAACAGCACTTATTAGTTCAGAATTTTTATGTGAGCTTAACGAAGAGCAGATAGCTAAGTTTAAAAAAGATTTAGCTTGTAGTGATGTCAAGATTTATTTCACTCTACGGCCACTTTTGAAGATAATTCCCTCGGCCTATCAGCAACATTTGAAAATTGGAATAAAAAGCAGTTACGAAAAGTGGTTGCATTCAATCTTAGATGAA
>JAURGA010000053.1 GCA_030834095.1 Candidatus Nanopelagicales bacterium
CTTTCTTCGATCTAACTATAGCCATTGAAAATTCAAGACTTGATCAGACCTACAACACCCCAGCACTTGCAACAATCATCTTGTTGGCAGATCAGATTGACTGGATGAATTCAAATGGTGGCCTTAAGTTTGCAGCCGGTCGTTCTGGCCAATCTTCTGATCATCTCTATTCATGGGCCGAGAAAAATGATTACACAACACCGTTTGTTACAGATCCAGCAATGCGATCAAAGGTTGTAGGAACAATTAACTTTGATGATGCAATCGATGCGCTAGAAATCGCAAAGATTCTGCGAGCAAATGGCATTGTAGATACAGATCCTTATCGCAAACTTGGCAAGAACCAATTGCGGGTTGGAATGTTCCCAGCAGTTGACCCAAGTGATGTTAAGAAACTTACAGACTGCATCGACTACGTCGTCACTGAATTAAAGAAGTAAGTTCTTGAGTTATAGAACTCGCAGACTCTTAACGCTTGGGGCGTTATTCATTGCAGTTTTTATCGTCGTCCTAGTTGGTAATTAATTAGATGGTTCATTTACGAAGTGCGATCACCGTGATTATTATCGGTATCGCTCTCTGGTTTGTAGCCCTGATCGCGACCTTTGCGCTAGATACCAGCAAAAATGCAAAATGGATTTGTGTATTTGGAATCAGCCTAGGTGTGATTGGACTTCGTTACACAATAAGACGGGCAAAGCGCGAAAGTAATTAGCTCTCGAATTGTCCGGCAATACCGCGTAAAACTTTAGCTAAGCGATCAGCATCTGGGCCAGATGGATGGCGACCGTGGCGTAAACCATTTCCGACCTTATCCAAAATCTTAATTGTGTCCTCAATCATTGTTGCTAGGTCATCATGATTGATTCGATTATTTGCAACGACAGATGCCGGCTCGTCAATCAAACGAACAGTCATTGCTTGTGGACCTTTCTTGCCTTCGATAACTCCAAATTCAAGTTTGGTTCCTGGCTTAACTGTTGCAACACCGGATGGAAGAGCTGAAGATGCTAAGTAAACATCTGCACCTTCTTCAGATTCAATAAATCCAAAACCCTTTTCAAGGCTGTACCACTTCACGCGACCTAGAGGCATTGGGGAACTCCTTTTTTCTGTAAATCTGGTTCTGCCGTTTGTGCAAGAGGATTAGTTTAACTTACGAATGCGAGATGCTGTTGCCCGATTTTGTGCTTGATTAGCGGTTAATCAGTGACGACTAGCGCCTCGGAATGCGCCCCACAGCCATGGTCGACTGACACAACACGGGCATCATCTGGCGCCAAAATATTTGCGCATACACCGAATGCAGATCGAAGTGATCCTGCGATTGGAATAAAGAATCCGCATGAATTACATGGCTTTGGTGCCTGCTGTGAAATTGCATTGTTTGGACCAGAACTTCCGGCATACCAACGTTGTGCTGCGAGATCGCGGCCGGTAATTGAAAGCACGCGAGCCCGGCCGAACCCGAATTCAAATAATTGTGCAAGATCTAAATCTTCATCATCTGGAAGCGAAGCAAATCCAGGAACTAATCGCGCATCATCGGCAGAAGTTGGAACGATATCTCCGGGACCAACATCGCCAGGAAGAAGGCGGTCTTTATATGCAATCCATTCTGGTGCTAGGAGTGAATCCGAACCAGGAAGAAGAACTACATCGCAAATTGTCGGAGAACTTAATTCGTCAACCTTTGCAACTGTTACCGCCCAACGCCAACCAACATAACCTTTAAGCGATGCCTCGAATAAATAAGTTGCAATTCGAGCTTCACTTGAGCCTTCGATTTCATCATAAGAAATTGAAACTAATTCACCAACTTGATCTTGCGCTGGCGCATCTTCAAGTGCAGCGGCCCTTGCTAATTCAAGGGCGCTGAACTTGTCTTCAATCTTTGCTGAACTCATCCACGTATCTTATTACGGATTTAGAAGTCCATATCCCCGCCGCCTTGTGGCATCGCAGGCGCTTTTGGCTCTGGCTTATCCGCAATAACAGCTTCGGTAGTA
>JAURGA010000017.1 GCA_030834095.1 Candidatus Nanopelagicales bacterium
CGCCGAACATCAAGGACAACTATTTCAGAATCTGTAAGCGCCTGTGGGACATCTTTAAATTCAACAACCTCAGTAGTAGTCAGGTCGCTAAAGTCAGCTATCTCACCTAGGTAACTTGCGGCAGGTCGATCGATGCCGATTCGGACAAGTTCGCGTTGTGCAAGCGATAAATCACCTGCGTTATTTGAAATCAAGACAAGCTCTTTCTCATAAGGGAAAAGCCAGCCGAGATAAGTAGCAAAGGAACCCGAAACCCCGAAGTTCATAGTTCCAAGGAGATGAGATTTAGCCCAAACATCCTTATCACGAAGATCTACAACCCAATTGTCGCCCGCAATTCTTTTTAGAAGTTCATCTGTGCTAAGACGTGGCAATTCTGATAGATCAATGGCGTCAGGTCCCGCAAGATTAGCTGGTCCCATGTGCTTGTAATAAGCAGGGAAGGCATCTAAACCAGCAAGTGTTTCGCTAACGAACTGCTCAACTGTCAGCAGTAGCGCGGGATTAGATTTTCTCTCATCCTTAATTGATGATGAATCTCCTGATGTTGAAGTAGCTGCACAGAACGAACCAAAACCATGAGTTGGGAAAATTGGAGCGGAGTCTTCAAGCAAATCAGCAATTCGATGAGCAGAACCATGTTGCAATTGCGCAAGCTTTATTGCGTTATCAGGACCCAATAGATCAGGGCGACCAGTAGAACCATGAAGCATTGATCCACCGGTAAAGATTCCCGCTGGTTTACTCTGTTCATCAATCAGAACATATGAAAGGTGAGTAAATGTATGACCTGGAGTATGTAGAGCTCTGATTCCAAAGTTGCCTATCGAATACTCATCTAAATCATGTGCAGCAACTCTTTCAAAAGCAACTGGATCTTCAGCGCTAGTTATGTATTTTGCTTGATACTTTCTAGCAAGAACAAGGCCACCGCTAACGTAGTCATTGTGCATGTGTGTTTCGACGACAGCTCCGAGTTCGAGCGAGTTATTATCAAGAACTTTTTCTACTCGATCAATATCCCGCTGCGGATCCACAACAAGTGCAGTCTTGCCATCGTGGGCGATATAGCTACGATCCCCAAGTGTGGGGGTGTCGATGTTAATTACTTTTATTGTCATTTTCTCCCTTTCTTGCCATACCCTAGCATACCCCCCAGGGTATGCTACTATTTCCCAGTCCGAATCTTTAAGGAGATTAATTATGTGTTCGCAAATTACATGTCATATCTGCAAGAAAGCTACCTGGTCAGGTTGCGGCCAACATATTGACGAAGCATTAGTTGGCGTCTCTGAAACAGATCGCTGTAAGTGCTGATTATGGCAACTAAAAAAATTGCACATGTCTTATCAGATGAAGAGCAAGTCGCAGCAATTGCAATGAGGATCAAACGCGCACAAGGACAACTTGGCGCTGTTGCTCGCATGCTTGAAGAAGGCCGTAACTGTGAAGAAATCGTGACGCAGATGTCGGCTGTTTCAAAGGCCGTTAACACCGCTGCGTTCACCTTGATTTCAGCAAGCCTCAAAGAGTGCATTGTCGAAGGCAAGAATAATTCTGATGCAGTAACTGCTCAATTACAAAAACTATTCTTAAGTCTGGCGTAGGAGAGAATTATGAAGAAAGTTATAGCTTCACTTGCAGTTGTCTTCCTTTTAGCAGGTTGCTCTTCTAGTTCAAGCGCAACTGATTTAAGTGTTTCCGAATTCACGGGCAAAGTCGCTGAACAAGGAGTTGTGACATTGGATGTGCGCACGCCTGGTGAGTTCAACGAGGGACACATCGAAGGGTCCCAATTAATTGATTTCCAAAGTGGGAATTTCGAAAATGAAATAGCAGCTCTGGATAAGAGCAAAACTTATGCGGTCTACTGTCGTAGCGGTAATCGATCTGGCCAAGCTGTAAAAGTAATGCGCGAGGCTGGGTTCAATAACCTTTACAACCTCAATGGGGGAGTAATTGATTGGGCAAATGCCGGGCTCCCTTTAGTCAACTAAATCTCTATCCGTTAATTAAAATGAAAGAGGAAAATAATGTGTAGTAGAACAACGTGCCGTAAATGCAAAAAGCCAACGTGGTCAGGATGTGGTCAACATATTGAAATTGCTCTTAAGGGAGTTTCAAAGCAAGACCGCTGCCAAGGCCATGCAAATGATCCCAAGGAACCAGGTTTCTTCAGTAGATTGTTCGGAAAGAAGTAGTAGGAGAAAAAAATGCCAGCAATTAACGTTACCGAAGCCCAGTTTGAAGAATTAATTCTCGAAGAAGGAATAGTTCTAGTTGATTTTTGGGCTGCTTGGTGTGGGCCTTGTCGTTCATTCGCTCCCGTATATGAAGCCGCTTCAGAAAAGTATCCAGATCTGACATTTGCAAAGGTTGATACGGAAGCAGAGCAGTCGCTGGCTGCTGCAGCTGGAATTACATCTATTCCAACGCTAATGATTTTCAGGGATGGGATCTTGCTCTTTAGTCAGCCCGGTGCACTTCCTGCATCAGGGTTAGACGATTTAATCTCTCAAGTTTCAGCGTTAAATATGGATGAAATTCGGAAGGAAATTGCCGCACAAACAGTAAAGGAGTAAATGTATCCTTCAGTCCTTACATGCAAGAGGAGAGTTACATCATGGCTGTGAATGGACAAGACATCCCGAATCTTGCGGACGAAAAAATAAGCCTTCATAAAAATTGGTATTTACTTGCAAAGATTTTCGTAATCTTTGGAGTTATCGGCTGGTTTGGATCGACCGCTCTTTTAGTAGCAAGAATTCATTCGCTGCAGAATCCCACCGAAAAGCTTTCATGCGACATAAGCCCTTTCGTTTCATGCGGAGATTTATTTGGCCGGTGGCAGGCTTCATTATTTGGGTTTCCAAATCCAATTCTCGGAGTAGCCGGATTTATCGTTCCCATTGTTATCGGCGCTGGCATCTTTGCCGGAGCAAAATTCAAACCTTGGTTTTGGCGTTGTGTAGTTGTCGGTTTTAGTGCGGCCTGGGTGTTTGTTACATGGCTCTTCTCCCAGAGCGTCTATAACATCGGGGTTCTCTGTCCATACTGTTTAGTTGTTTGGTTTGCAACGATACCTATGTGGTGGGCCGCCGTTACGATGACAGCCGTTCAAGGATTTTGGGGATCAAAAGTTCGCAACCTTGTTAGTGGTCGGACAATCACATTTTTAGTTTCGAGCATCCTGATCAACTATGGCGTTATCGTGCTTTTGATTGTCCTGAAAATGGGCCCTCAGATTGCGCGTAGTTTTTAACTAAATAGTTGGCATTTCTATAACGCTCTTTCTGCCGAAGCTTTGAAAAGCCTGCGAGAAATCTAAGTTCATTTAGATACGCGCGTGTTTCAGATAGAAATGATCTGCCTAGACCTTTAAACTTTCAGAATGTTGCTCAGGGTTTTGAAGGCGCGCTTGGTGGTCCTTCCCCTTGCTGTGCTTTTACTTCTCTTCAGTGCAGGAACTGCAGCAGCACCTGACTGCCACGTTGAATCATCGGCATCAACTACCAATCAAACCGCCGCCCCACATAGTCACGGTGGAATACCTCATGATCATTCACAACAGGTAACCAGCGCTGCAACTTCTAGTAATCAAGGTTTAAATTATTCAACAAGCAATTCAATCAACTATGAAATTTGTTTTGTCGTTGGATTTATTGTTCTGCTCTCATTCCGTTTCTTGCGAGTAAAGAACTCGATTTTCAAGGTAAAGCAATTTTTTGAGCCTAAATTACTTATGCCACAGCTTCTATCAAAGAATCTGGGCTATTTGAATTTAACTCATCTCAAGTTAAGGATAATCCGAATCTAATCCTTATCTCGTCCAAAAATTAACTTCGAGACTAAGGAATTCAAATGTATAAAAAAATCTTTGGTGCATTTCTATCTTTTGTTGTCATTCTGACGCCAAATAGCGCTTCTGCTTCATCGCATGCTAAGTCACTTCAAAATTTGGGCATGGATGAAATCATGTTTGCCCAGATGATGATTCCGCATCATGAGCAGGCGATTTCTATGTCTGAAACTGCCCTCAAGAAGAGTCGCAATCAAGGCATAGTCAAACTTTCTCGGCAGATTAATAGCCTGCAAAGTTCTGAAGTATCCCAATTAACGTATTGGCTAAAAGCGACAGATTCTTCAATGACTATGGACCATGACATGAAAATGTCTGGCATGTTAACCACAAAGGAGCTTGGTTCTCTCAAGCGCCTAACAGGTACGGCATTTGATCGCACATTCCTTCAACTGATGATTAAACATCATAAAGGTGCGATTGAGATGCTTGGCCTTATCTCTGATTCCAGAAATGCGGAGGCCGTGGCACTTGCCAAGGCGATTAAATCCGCACAAAGCAAAGAAATTACATCCATGAAACAACTACTAACTAAAATAAAATAAGGAGATTTTAAATGCGTAAAACACTTGTAGGTATAGGAACTGTAATTAGTCTTGTCGCAAGCTCGAACGTTGCCTTTGCTGATGCAGCAAAGCCAGGGCAGAGCATGACTCACATGAAAACCTTGGCAGGAATTTCTGCCACCTTGGAAGGGCTCGGAATATTGCTCTACGTTCAAGGTGGGGCAACAGCGGCTGTTGCTGGAGAATCCATTAGCTCGGCGGATGGCCAAGTTGTCTTCCATATTCCAGTTACAGGATCAAAGAATCGCGTAAAACATGTTGGCAGCAATATTGTCTTCTTTAATTCTGCCAACAACAAGCAAGTTCAACTCAAGAATCCGATAATCAATCTGGGTAAAGGAACTATTAGTGCTGTTATTCCTCAAGGTTCTGGCGAAGTGACAACAGTCCTACAGATTACAAATGCCTCGACCTTGATGCCTGTTGTAACAAACGACCGAATGGCTTCATTGAAGACAACGGCATATAAAGGTGCTGCACTTTCATTGGCTCCGGGAATTGGCGCAGCGCTGTCGTCATTACTCGAGTTGCCGACAGGCTCAATCCCTGAAAATTTAGCTTTTGCAACAGCTGATGTAAGTTTGTATTCGGCAATCAAGGCTAAGAGATAATTGGTTTCGAACTCTGGAAGGAAACAATATGAGTCAGGATCGTGAAATCAACCGTCGCGCATTGCTCTCGGGCGCGTGCGCACTTCTTGCATTAACTGGTCTAGGAACTATTCCTGCATCAGCAAGCAACGGAGTGCGAAAATTAAGGAATGGGCGCCTTTCGGTAAAACTGAAGAGTGTTCCAGAACTTTCTAAAGTCGGCGGTTCTGTAGGGATTGGCGACATCAAAGGAGACCCAGTTGCGATTACAAGAACTGGGAAAAAGTCATACGTTGCTTTCTCTTTAAGCTGCCCACACCAGAAGGTGACAGTCTCGCAGGAAGGAAACGGTTGGGTCTGCGATGCCCACGGTTCTGAATTCGAGGCTGACGGAAGTTTGGTTCTGGGGCCAGCAACAAAACGTCTAGCTCGCGTGCCTATTAGGATCTCAAGAGGCGTAGCAAAAGTCGGGTAATTAAAAGTGTATTCAATTAACAAGAGCTCACAGGCGGAGTCATTATGAAAAAGTTGCTGACCATCTTTATGGTGCTGCTATTCATTTTGCAGCCAACTCCGCTGTGGGCTGCACCATCGCTGGCCTCTTTGCAACTTGAGATAGACCAATTGCGAACTGTGGCAGCCGAAAAGTTTGAGGCGGCAAATGAAGCAACGCTGAGAATCAAGCGTTTAGAAAATGAAACTAGAAATTTAAGGGATAAGGGATCAGTTGCCAGAGAGCAACTCATTGAAGTGAACAAGGTCTTGGCCACGATTGCAGTCAATAACTACAAAAATTTGGGCCTCGGCCAAGGCCTCGAACTCTTATTTAGTGCAAATCCCACGGAGTATTTATCTGATGCGTCAACTCTCAAAATTGTAGAGACGAGATACGCAAGACAGTCACGTGAATTTGCATTATTAAAGCAGCGCGTTGCGGCCTCTGTAACACTTTTGGAGGATCGCACAGAAAAGCTGACAGCTGAAAAAGTAATTCTCAATAGAGAAGTAGCGGCTGCAAAATTGGCTCTAGCCACTGCAAATAAGAAATTAAAGGCTTTGAGCAAGAAAGACCGTGACAGGTTGCTACGGGCAGAATCTCTACGTGAAAAGAAAATATTTGATGCCTCGAAAAAGTATGCGAGTGCATTTACGGGAGATAATTCGCGGGGTTCAATAGCGCTGCGATTTGCGTTAAAACAAATCGGTGATATTTATGTTTGGGGCGCGGCGGGTCCTACCAAGTGGGATTGCTCTGGCTTGACTATGCGCGCATATCAAGCTGCCGGAGTATCTTTACCTCACTTTTCTGGAGCGCAAATTAGATATGGAAAACCTGTCTCGTATGAACGGCTCAAGCCGGGAGACTTATTGTTTTATGGCATTCCGAACAGTCATGTCTCCATGTATATGGGCGGTGGAAAAATGGTGCAAGCCCCACGTCCAGGTAAAAGAGTCGAGGTTATTCCGGTAACGAGAATGTTTGGCTCCAAGCCATTTGTGGGAGCACGCAGAATATGAGTAAAAAATATATCTCAATTTTTATGATCTCAGTTCTCTTTGCCTCCTATCCATTTTTGAATGGAGTTGCTGTAGCAAAAAACCATAAACCAACTCTGGCGCAGATTGAAAGTGCCAAGAAGGTTGAATTAGAAAAGAAGAGGGTTGCCGAAATTGCTGCTAAAAAACTCAACAGCGCTAGGGGAAACCTTAAGAAGTTGGCAGTCCTTGCAAGCGCTGCGCAGTCAAAATACGTGGCAGCTCAGAAGGAGTTAGGCGCTGCAACAGAGGAACTAAATACCGCAACAGCGGCTCATACAGCGGCGCTAGTAGGTGTTTCTGATACCCATGATGAGATTGGTAGTTTGGCGAGAAATGCTTACATGAACGGCGGCGGAATAAGTAACTTTGATGCAATCTTGAACGCTAATGGTCCACAAGAAATTATTGACAGAATTACCACGATAGAAAATCTAGGCGCGCGGAATAAGACCGTACTGTTCAGGTTCAAGGAAGCAGAAGCTACCGCGCAGAAAGCGAGGATTGTCGCGGATGATGCGCGAAAAAAGCAACAAGTTGTTGTGGAAAAGGTCAGTGCAATCAAGAAAGAGGCTGAAGATGTTCGAAATGCCCAGCAAGCAGAGGTAGCAAAGCTGCAAGCGGTCCAGGACAAATTGCAACGCGAATTAGCGTCGGCAAGAAAAGTTAGATTAACTCTTGAGCAGAGAAGACAACTTGCAATTCTTGAAAAATCTCGATCTGTTGAGGCAGGAAAGACCACGAACCAATCTAAAGTTTGGCCAATTGGTGGACCAACTGGTGCAAAAAGTATTCGCACAGATGAAGGGGAGCGGCTTAAGGCTGTTGAATTTGCAAAGCGGCAAGTTCTAGCAAAGAAACCATATGTTTGGGGCGCTGAAGGGCCAAACACTTTCGATTGTTCAGGTCTTGTATATGCGGCGTATAAGCATATTGGACTTGGGTGGCCTAATTGGGATCGCCTTAACGCAAGTTTGTATTACACCTACACCAAGCAGATACCGATTGCTGAAATGCAGCCTGGAGATCTCATTTTCTATTCATATAAAGGGACTCAAAGCACAATTCATCACATGAGTATTTATGCGGGAGATGGAATGATGTGGGAGGCACGATCGACTAGATCAGGTCTCAGATATTCAAATATTTACAGCGTTCCAGGAATGATGCCATTCGCGGGGAGAGTTTAAATGCAAAAGATTATGTTGACTTCAATCATTTCTTCAATCACAGTTGTATTGTCGTTTTTTTCAGCGCCTGCAATTTTCGCGCAGAGTTTTGACTCAGTCACACACATTCATTCAATCAAAGTGCTTGGTAAAAAAATATTAATAGGCACGCACGAAGGCCTCTTCGTCTATCAGGGCCCAAATAATATGAAACCAATCGGTAAAAAACGCTTCGACATTATGGGACTCACAATCGCAGGCAGAACAATGTATGCGAGTGGGCACCCTGGGAAAGGTTCAAAGTTGCCAAATCCTGTAGGGTTACTTAGATCCGATGATGAAGGAATTAATTGGAAAAAAGTTTCACTCCAAGGCGAAGTTGACTTTCACTTTTTAGAGGCAAGAGGAAGCGAAATTTATGGGGTAGATGCTCAGACAAATATGATTTTGTATTCCTCAAACTCGGGAGAAGGTTGGCGAAATTTAGGGCCCAACAGGTTCTCTGACATTGCTATCTCAGGTCAAAAATTAGGTGATGGTTTTGCAATTAGAGATAAAAAACTTTTAAAGAGTTCTAAGACTTTCACGGACCTATCTCCAGTTAAAACAGTGTTCCCGGTTAGCGAGATAGAACTTGTGGGAAGAGCTCTTTACGCTGCCTCCGGAAAATCTATTTTTAAATCTTCAATTCAAGGAAAAGCCTGGAAGAAAATCTATACATTTGAGCTCGAGGTCTCTGGACTTAGTTCATCAAATGAACTGTTGGTTGCCATTGTTGGAAATCAGATTTTGGCGTCCGAAGATGGGGGAAAGAGCTTTAAGTAGCAGATGGCGGATAAGACTAATTTTTAGCGCTTACGCCACTCCTCGGTTCGGCTGTGACCCGAATTACGCAACGTTTTTGTTGCGTAATTCCCTTAAAAGTTCTAGAGTTTTGGGAGTAAATAAGCACCCAAAAATCTAGAGAGAGCTTCCAAATGAATCGAAAACATCGAATCGGGCTAGCGCTCGGCGCCGCAGTAATTTCAATTTCAACCTTGACTGGCTGTTCCTCAAGTTCTGAACAAGCAAAAGAGGTCACTGAAATTACCGTTTATTCTGGACGTGCCGAAGAGTTCATTGCGCCGTTCTTTGCTGAATGGGAAGCGAAGTCAGGCATCAAACTCAACATTCGTTTTGGCGACTCTGCGGAACTGGCTGCTCAAATTTTAGAAGAGGGTAAGAATTCACCCGCCGACTTGTTCTTATCTCAAGATGCAGGTTCATTAGGTGCAGTTTCTGGTGAAGGTCTACTTACAAAACTATCCTCCGATATTGCTTCAGAAATACCTGCGAAATATGTAGCAGCTAATCGTACTTGGGTTGGAGTCACAGGCCGCGCACGAGTATTTGCCTACGCACCAGATCGCGTGAAGACTCTTCCACTATCAGTGGCAGATTTAACAAAGCCTGTTTACAAGGGTCAGGTTGGAATTGCACCGACCAATTCATCATTCCAAGCTTTCGTAGCGGCACTTGTTGAAAATAAGGGCCAAGAATTTACAAAGTCATGGCTTAAAGGCCTTCAAGATAATGGCGTGAAAATTTATCCAATGAACAGTGCAATCGTAGAAGCGATTGATAAGGGCGAAATTTCACTTGGCTTGGTAAATCACTATTACATCTGGGAAGTTAGTGAGGCGCTTGGTCGCAACTTAAATGTAACGAATGGTTTCTTTGTTGCCGGTGATCTTGGAAACTTAATAAACGTGTCAGGTGCAGGCGTTCTGGTTTCTAGCAAGAAACAATCAGCTGCCGAAGAACTTATTAATTTCCTAACCTCTGCGGCTACCCAAAGCGAATTCGTTGAGAAGACGCATGAATATTCATTACTAGAAGGCGTTAAGCAACCCGAAGGACTTCCAGCACTTCAGGAAATCGGAGCCCCAACCGTCGATCTTGATTCTCTAAAAAATATTTTAATTACACAGAATATTTTGGTTGAGGTCGGCTTGCTTTAAAAATGCAAACTTCCTATCCCGGCCGCACGCACTCCTCATTAACTCAGTTATCGAAGAGTGCGCGTAATCAGAGTGTTTCAAAGCTGGCACTTCGTAGTACGGTGGGGGTAGTTTTATTTTTATCTACTGTTCCAATTATTTACCTATTTATTCGGGCTGGCCAGAAGCCATTTGGTCAATCTATTGACCTTCTATTTCGAGAGAAAACCTTAAGAGTTTTGGGCACAACAGCGATACTGGTTTTAGCCGTAGTTGCTCTGACCCTTCTTATTGGGGTCACCTTAGCCAGCGCCCTTCACTTTATTAAGCTTCCATTTCCTTCGATTCTAATCATTCCAACAGTTCTGCCCTTGGCTATTCCATCTTACGTTTTTACATATACCTGGATTGCCTTTGTTCCGAGCTTTAGCGGAATCTTTGCTGCAATTTTTATTCTTACATTGTCTACGGTGCCATATGTAATTTTGGCGACCTTGGCTGGTTTGCGTTCTGTTGATGAATCACAAATCGAAGTTGCTCGGTCACTGGGTCTAACAAATACTGAGATATTTTTCCGCGTTGTGTTGCCTCAAATCAAAGGTCATGTCAGTGCAGGTGTTCTGCTAACAGCGCTATACACATTAAGTGATTTTGGCGCAGTTTCACTTCTCAATGTCGAGTCCTTGACTGTAACTATTCAAAATCTATATCGGGCTTCATATGATCGGGGAGCGGCCGCAGTAATTGCTTTAGTTCTGATTGCGTTCTCAACCATCGTAGTAATTGTCGATGATCGGGTTAAGAATCGAGCCAAAGTAGGCGAAGCAGTTAAGGTGCAGACCTCAAAGCAGGTGCTAATTGAAAGCAACAGAACTCGGTTTTTTACTCTGTTTGTTCTTATTAATCTCTTCACTCTTTCAATCGTGATTCCCTTCTATGTCTTAATCACCAGGTTTTTAGATAACCGAGTAACAATAAAATGGCCAGATCTTTTGTCAGCATCTCTCTCAACTCTTCTGGTGGCAGCAATAGGTGCGGTAATTGCTCTGGTTCTTGCAGCACCACTAGGAATTCTTTTATCCGGTCGGTCAGATAAATTCACAAGATTTGCACAGCGGATAATTACGGTTGGACATGGACTTCCTGGGGTCGTAGTCGGATTAGCTCTTGTTTCTATTGGTTCGAAATTAGGGGTGATTTACCAGACGATATTTTTCTTGGGATTTGCATACGCTCTACTCTTCTTAGCAAAACTAGTCGCAAGCATCAATGCTTCTCTCGCAAGAGTGCCAAGTGGCGTCAAAGATGTCGCAACCAGCCTAGGTGCTAATCCTTGGGCGGTCATCAAAAAAGTTGTGGCACCAATTGCGGCTCCGGGAATAAGCCTTGGAACTATCTTGGTTTTTCTAACTGCGATGAAAGAGCTTCCAGTTACTTTAATGCTACGCCCGACAGGTTTTGAGACGCTAGCGACGGAGATCTGGAGTTCAGCAGCAATCAACAGATTTAACGAGGCCGCACCTTATGCATTAATCTTGGTCTTGATTGCGGCGCTGCCAACTTTCTTATTGAGTCGCCCTGATAAGGCTGATCGAATGTTTGTTAACGAGAGTATGGGGAGTGAAAAATGAGTTCACTTGAAATATCTAACCTAAGCCTCTCATTTGGTGAGAAGGTTATTCTCGACGATTTATCCTTCTCACTTAAAGAAGGGCAGATAGCAGCTCTATTAGGCCCATCTGGTTGTGGCAAGACCACAATGTTGCGCAGCATTGCGGGACTCATCAAACCTGCTTCCGGAACAATCCGAATTGGTAAGCAACTTGTTTCACTCTCATCACTTGTGATGCCATCTCATAAAAGAAAGATTGGCTATGTTCCCCAAGATGGCGCGCTCTTTCCACACTTGAATGTCGCTGAGAACATTGCATTTGGTTTGGATAAAACCTTGCTTACCAAAGATCAGATAAGCCAGACGGTCAAAGACATGCTTCAGCTCATCGAGTTGCAAGGCTTTGAAAAACGTATGCCTAGTGAACTTTCAGGTGGTCAACAAACTCGTGTTGCCCTTGCCCGCGCACTATCAATAAAACCCTCGATTGTGCTTCTTGATGAGCCTTTCTCCGCACTCGATGCAGAACTCAGGGGCGATCTTCGCTCACAAGTTATCGAACTTCTGCGTTCTCGGAATACCACAGCGATATTGGTAACTCATGATCGAGAAGAGGCGCTTGTGTCAGCGGATGTAGTTGCGCTTATGCGCGAAGGAAGAATTGTTCAAGAAGGTTCACCAGAAGATGTTTATTCGCTTCCTATTTCACCCGCAATTGCTACGAGCACCGGTGAGGCCTTACTGCTTGAGGCTGTGCTATCAGATGATGGTTCCATTCGTTATCTATTCAACAATTTATCGCCACTTGAAACTTCAAAAACTAATGGCCAGGTAGTCATTAGACCAGAAGAGATTAAGATTACTCGAAGTTCTTCAGCTAATTCAGCCACAGGAAAAATTAAGAAGATTAACTACTATGGGCATGATGCAATGATTACAGTGAAAGTAAAAAGCCAAAATGTGATAGTCCGGATTCCAGGCCCATTTGATTTTCAGGTTGGCGAAGAAGTTTCATTGGAGCACACAGGTCCGATGAGATTTTTCCCTTCCAGCTGAGTTAAACTCTGTTGCACCGATATTCAGAATAAGGTAGGGTGCACTCATGCGCCGGATTTTAGACTCATCGCGCGAATTCCTGAAAAATGAATCAACAAGCGGCATCTTAATTTTGATTTTCGCAGCGCTTGGATTGATTGTTGCGAATTCTCCATTAAGTGGAACTTATTTCGACTTATTGAAGGTGGATTTTTCAATAGGATCTGGGTTTTTACTAATAAATTTAACAATTTTAAAGTTTATCAATTATGTCTTAATGACTCTATTTTTCTTTGTAGTTGGTCTAGAAATTAAACGGGAGCTGACATCCGGGCACCTAGCCTCATTTAAAAAAGCTTTGATGCCACTCTTAGCAGCGCTTGGGGGAATAGCAGTTCCTGCCCTCATCTATCTTGCTATTGCAGGGCGAGAAGCGCCCGGTGGTTGGGGAGTTCCAGTAGCCACAGATATTGCTCTGGCTATCGGATTACTAGCGCTGCTTGGTTCAATGGTTCCTGAATCTTTAAGATCCTTCTTACTCGGCGTAGCTGTTATTGATGACATAGTTGCAATCTTAATAGTTGCACTTGTTTATTCCAGCGGCATCAAATTCTCCTGGCTTGCGATGGGATTAGTTGTTGTTCTAATCGTAGTTTTATTTCGAAAGCTAAATGTCTCATCAATAACCGCATATTTAATCTTGGGATTTTTACTCTGGTTCGCTCTTTATAAGACTGGCGTGCACCCAACCCTTGCAGGCGTAATTCTTGGATTGTTGACACCGAATGCCCCAAGGCAAATCAAGAGAGTTTCTGCCAAAGAATCAGAATCAACAACGGTGATTGAGTGGCTGGAGCACAAACTGCACCCATACAGTGCATTTTTCTGTGTGCCGATATTTGCCTTCGCTAATACTGGTGTTGTCATAAACTCCGAATCATTGAGTCAAGCAAGTAAATCCGTGATTGCTTGGGGCATATTCTTTGGGTTAGTGGCTGGAAAACCAATTGGAATTCTGGCAACAACTGTTGTTGCTGCAAAGTTTAAGATTGCTGATTTCCCTAAGGGCGCCAGTAAACCGCTCCTTACAGCTACGGGAAGCACAGCAGGTATTGGATTTACCGTTGCAATATTTATAGCTCATTTGGCATTTAAAGATCCAGAGTTGCAAGAATTGGCGATAATTGCAGTTATTTTCGCATCAGTAGTCAGCGCTGTTATTTCCGTCTTACTTTTCCGAATTTTCTCGCGGCCGAAAGAAGTTAAACGCCGCAAATAGTTGGTTACACAAATGCAATTAATTCGCTGCTGACTAGCATTGGGATTCTGAATTAAAAGAGTTAAGTAAGCCCACCCCTTCGGCAAGAAATAGAACGACACCCTGTGAAATTGGCGCCTTTAGGTTTGCCTCAACATAGGCCAACCTCTAGCATTCACCTACGTTAAGGGGAGTACCTCGTTCGGCATCTTCGTCAACACGGATAGAAATATCCCGGAGCTGCGACCACTAAGTGGTTGAGGGAGACCTTGGCTCCATGGCCCCTTTAACGAAATAGGTGTAATCAATGAATGTCTCATTAATCACGTGGTTTATTGTAATTGGCGCGATTATTGCGCTGATTGTTATCGACTTGCTTACTGTCAGTCGCAAACCACACGAAGTTATGTTTAAAGAAGCAGCAACCTGGTCGATTTTTTATATCGCTGTTGCGATTGGCTTTGGAGTCTGGGTCTGGCAAAGCGCTGGGTCGCAATTTGGAACCGAGTATTTTGCAGCATACCTAGTTGAGAAATCCCTGTCGGTCGATAATCTCTTCGTCTTTATTATTATTTTGGCACAGTTTAAAGTTCCATCAATTTATCACCAACGGGTTTTGATGTTTGGTGTGGTTTTGGCACTTGTATTGCGTGCAATATTTATCGCTGTCGGAGCCGCCGCTCTTGCTGCCTTTAGCTTCACATTCGTAATTTTTGGTGCAATTCTGATATGGACTGGCGTCGGACTCTTTAAGCACTGGGACGAAGATCCTTCGCCTGAAGATAACGCCCTGGTAGAGGTAATCAGAAAACGAGTCCCAATGACCGATGAGTTCGATGGTTCAAAAGCATTCACCAAAGTAAATGGAAAGCGAATTGCAACGCCGATGTTCTTAGTCTTAACAGCGATTGCATCTACAGACCTATTGTTTGCCCTGGATTCAATTCCAGCAACCTTTGGTGTGACGCAAGAGCCATTCTTAGTATTCGCAGCAAATGCTTTTGCGCTACTTGGTTTACGCGCACTGTATTTCTTGCTTAAGGGCTTGCTAGATAAATTGATTTACCTATCACTAGGACTATCAATAATTCTGATGTTTATCGGAGTTAAGTTGATTATGACTTATTTGCATGAAGTTTGGTATGACGTGCCAAAGATTCCAATAGTTGTAAGCCTCTTGGTTATTGCAGCTATTCTAATTATTTCAACGGTAGCTAGCTTGATTAAATCAAAGCGTGACCCAAATGCACATGCGCATGCTGGCCGCATCACCGATGCGAAAGAACCTCAAGATCGTGACGAGGATAAGTAGCAAAGCTAGCTTGGTAGTAATTGGGACTTGGTAAATTGCCAGGTCCCTTCTGCTTTTTCACATAAATTTCTTTTCAAATAATTAAGGATTACAGAACTGGCAATTTGCGGGATCTAATTCTTTTGCAAGAACTTGACCCAGAAGCATGTGGTTGCAGTTATCGCAGCTAGTTTTTGCCTGTCGAATAGCATCCGGATTTTCTAACTGACAAGTCGAGCACTTAAGTCCCTTTTCATAACCTGATTGACCCCAGCCTGGCATCTGGCAACTTGGGCACAAACGGCTGGCTCTTACTGCAAGTTGTTTTGCAACTATCGCAATGTTTTTCTGGCGAGACGGCGAGAAATGCGCACGTAAATCTGACTCGATAACAACTAGACCATCAGCAGAGATTCTGGAACATGAAGCAATCGCGTTGGTTAATGATTTAAGATTTCTAATTCCCTTGATGCAATCGTTTTTTTTCTCGGCATTGGGGCGAACAATTAAACCGTGATTTGGAAAGTCTGCGGTATGTAGAAATTCAGAGATGTCTTTGCCGGGGGATGTGGTGATTGCGGCGACTGTTATGTCAAAAGAGCGATAGACCTCAGAAATCACAATCTCATTTTCATCATCAACCAACACCAGGTGCTCGATGTTTGAGTTCACGAAAGGGATAACTGGGTCGGGGCTTACCGAACCTTCAGAAGCGACACCTAGTTTTAAGCCTGTTGATTTCATGCCAAGTCTGGCTTTTAGGATTGCTGTTTCGCGCGGCGGGGCAGTTCTTTCGATTTCGCCAGAGAAAGTTCCTAATTGATCTGTATCAAGGTTCTCTTCAAATAAATCACATTCAAGGTATTGGTCGAAAGCAGGTTTGATCAACTTAAGTTTCTCGTGTTTGCTGGTCAAGACAATCCTCTTCCCAGCATAAGGGTGTGCGATCAAAATCTTTGTCCTATGTAAAAATCTTTAATAGAGAACTAATTGGCTTGCTTGCTTCTGAAGGATGGCGAAACTTCAATCCAGTATTTACCTTGTAACTATTTCTGCGTCCGATTCGGGTAATAGTTACATAACCAGATTCTTCGAGATCGGCGAGAATTGCTTGGGCGCTTCGTTCTGTGATTCCAACCGTGTCGGCGATATCGCGAACTCGGGATTCAGGGTAGCGACTGAGATGGACAAGGACGTGGCCGTGATTAGACAGGAAGGTCCACTCGCGGCTTATTTCAGATACCGATGCCATGACTGAAAATATACCAGAAATTTGATACCTGAAATAGATTTCTGCTATATTCATGGCTGGAATTTAGGGGGAGTATCTTGAGCTCAACTTCAGTAGCAATAACAAATCTGACTTCAGTAGCCGTTCTGGTATTCATCCTGGGCTTTCTGGGAGCCAGAATTAAGAGCGATGTTCGTATTCCCGAACAGGTCTATCAAATGATCTCAATCTTTTTGCTCTTTGGAATTGGACTTAAAGGTGGCCACGCCCTCAAAGGAACCTCCTTCTCAAGCTTTGCAGCCCCAGCGACTGCGACAATAGTTCTCGGAATCCTTATCCCAGTTATTGCATATCTGACTTTAAAGTTTGTAAAGAAAATTAATGACATTGATCGTGGCGCCATAGCTGCACATTATGGGTCTACATCATTAGTGACATTCTCGGCTGCGCTGCTCTTCTTGGAAAGCAGCGGAATAGGGGTAGAAGGCTTCGCAACAGCTCTCCTGACAATCATGGAAGTTCCAGGGATTGTTGTTGGTGTTTACTTAGGTTCGCGCCACCGCAATAAAAGCGTGCAATGGGGTAAAACTCTGCATGAAGTCATAACCGGAAAAACAATTCTGCTCTTGGTTGGCGGACTAGTTATAGGAGCAATCACAAGCCAGGCTGGTTATTCGAAAGTGACTCCATTCTTTATTGATCTGCAATCTGGATTCTTGGTTCTCTTCTTGCTACATCTTGGTTATTTGGCCGGAAGTAATTGGGGCGAGATAAAGAAAGTTGGTAAAATGGTCGGAGTATTCGCATTAATCTTCCCAATCTTTGCTGGAACTTTAGGAGTATTAACTGGAACTATGGTGGGGCTTTCTGTAGGGGGAGCAACAATTCTTGGAGTGTTGAGTGCTAGCGCTTCTTATATTGCGGCACCTGCCGCGGTTTCGATCGGTTTACCAGAAGCAAATGCACCACTGGCTTTGATGTCTAGTATCGGCGTTACATTCCCGTTCAACCTGCTAGTTGGGATTCCATTATTTCTAGAGACCGCTCAGGCATTCTCTAGCCTCTAACCCCTGGAAAATACCCCGGGATGCAAAATATTTTTCAGCCATTAGGATTAAGTCATAACGTTTAATCGCTAGTAACCGAGGAGTTTGAAATGTCTGATTCAGGAAAATGTCCAGTAGCGCACGGCGCCCTAACCACTGTTGAAGATTCAAATATGGATTGGTGGCCAAAGTCCCTTAACTTAGACATCCTGCATCAACATGACACAAAGACAAATCCTCTCGGAAAAGATTTCAATTACAACGAAGAGCTAAAGAAGTTAGATGTTGCTGCACTTAAGAAAGATATGCATGCTCTGATGACAGATAGTCAGAAGTGGTGGCCGGCAGATTGGGGTCATTACGGCGGTCTGATGATTCGTCTTTCATGGCACGCCGCAGGAACATATAGAACTGCGGACGGTCGCGGTGGCGGCGGAACTGGCAATATGCGTTTTGCTCCACTTAACTCCTTTCCAGATAACGTAAACCTCGATAAGGCTCGTCGTCTTCTATGGCCAATCAAGAAGAAGTATGGCAACAAAGTTAGCTGGGCAGATTTATTGGTTTTGGCCGGAACGATTGCTTATGAATCAATGGGTCTAAAGACTTTTGGATTCAGTTTTGGTCGTGCAGATATTTGGCACCCAGAGATTGATATTTACTGGGGATCTGAGAAGGAATGGCTTGCGCCAAGTGATTCACGTTATGGTGATTTGAATGATGCAACAACAATGGAGAATCCACTTGCTGCAGTGCAGATGGGTCTTATTTATGTAAACCCTGAAGGCGTAAACGGAAAGCCAGATCCACTTAGAACCGCAGAACATGTTCGCGAAACATTCAAGCGCATGGCAATGAACGACGAAGAGACTGTTGCACTTACTGCTGGCGGTCACACCGTTGGTAAAGCACACGGAAATGGCAGTGCAGCAAGACTTGGACCAGCGCCAGAAGGCGCAGATATTTCTGAGCAAGGTCTTGGTTGGATGAACCACGAAACTCGAAGTGTTGGCCGCGATACCGTTTCAAGTGGAATCGAAGGCGCATGGACTACAAATCCAACTAAATGGGATAACGGATACTTCCATTTGCTATTCAAGTATGACTGGGAACTAAAGAAGTCTCCTGCCGGCGCCCAGCAATGGGAACCAATCAATATTGAAGAAGCAGATAAACCAGTTGATGTTGAAGATCCATCAATTCGTTACAACCCAATCATGACCGATGCGGATATGGCGATGATTAAAGATCCGATCTACCGTGAAATCTCAGAGAAGTTTTATAAGAATCCAGCTTACTTTGATGATGTATTTGCACGTGCTTGGTTCAAGTTGACTCATAGAGATTTAGGACCCAAGGCTCGCTACTTCGGACCTGATGTTCCCACCGAGGATTTGATTTGGCAAGATCCAGTTCCTGCCGGAAAGTCTGATTACAACGTTGAAGAGGTAAAGACAAAGATTGCTGCAACAGATTTAACAGTTACTGAATTAGTGACGACTGCATGGGATAGCGCTCGCACATTCCGAAGCTCGGATTTCCGTGGGGGAGCAAACGGTGCTCGTATCCGTCTTGCACCACAGAAAGATTGGGAAGGTAACGAACCAGCCCGACTTCAGAAAGTACTTGCCGTCCTAGATCCAATTGCAAAAGCAGCAGGTGCAAGTCTTGCTGATGTAATTGTTCTTGCCGGAAATGTTGGAATTGAAAAAGCTGCAAAGGCAGCTGGACACGATGTGAAAGTTCCATTTAAAGCCGGTCGTGGCGATGCTTCTCAAGAGCAGACAGACATCGAATCATTCGAACCACTAGAACCAATTCATGATGGCTATCGCAACTGGTTAAAGAAGGATTACGTTGTAAGTGCCGAAGAACTAATGCTTGATCGCACACAACTTATGGGTCTTACTGCACACGAGATGACAATTCTTGTTGGTGGAATGCGCGTGATTGGAACCAACCATGGCGGAACCAAGCACGGGGTATTCACCGAACGAGTTGGTGCTCTGACTCCTGATTTCTTTACGGCAATAACTGACATCAACTACGTCTGGGAGCCAGCAGGAAGTGATTCTTACAAGATTCGCAGCCGCGAAACTGGGGAAGTTAAATACACCGCATCCCGTGTTGATTTGATCTTCGGTTCAAATTCGATTCTTCGCGCATATGCCGAGGTTTATGCCCAAGATGACAGCAAGGAGAAGTTCGTGAAGGACTTCATTGCTGCTTGGACAAAGGTGATGAACGCGGATCGTTTCTAAGAAATTAACGAGAGTTAATTAACCACTTTCTGCGCTTTGGGGCTCAGGTAAGCCTATTTTGAAGTAAGGTTTTCGCATGAGCGAAAATCCAATTCGATCAGAAATTTTCGATACCGGCCATCCAGAGATAAAGGCAGCAAGGATTGAAATTGCAGCCAGCCCTTCGACTATTTTTGCAATCTTAAGTGATCCCAAGAGACATAAAGAGATTGATGGATCTTCAACAATTACTTCTAATATTTCGGGCCCAGCAAAACTTGAACTTGGATCAAAATTTGGGATGAAGATGCGACTCGGTATTAAGTATCGAATTACAAATACAGTTGTTGAATTCAAAGAGAATGAGTTGATTGCCTGGCGCCACCTAGGAAAGTGGAATTGGCGTTATGAGCTAAAAGCACTTGGGCCGAACCTGACTTTAGTGACAGAGACTTTTGATGCATCTAATTGTCCGAGAATCGCGAAATCATGGCTGAAAATGCGCGATGCTTACCCCTGGGTTCAGAAGGCAGTCGCAAAGTCTTTGGTTAGATTAAAGACTGCCTCGGAATCAAATTGAGGAAGTTAATCGATGCTTGAAGCAATTTTCTTTGGAATCATCCAAGGTCTAACTGAATTTCTGCCGATTTCGTCGAGCGCTCACGTTCGCATCTTTGGTGAGTTTTCAGGAATGTCCGAAGACCCTGGGGCAAAGTTCACTGCAATTATGCAGATTGGAACCGAACTAGCAGTTTTAATTTTCTTTAGAAAAGATATAGCTCGAATCATCTCTGCCTGGTTTCGAAAGGTTATCTTTAGAAAAGATCTACACATAGAAGAAGCTACGGATGCCCGAATCGGCTGGTTGATAATTATTGGAAGCTTGCCAATCGCAGTTCTTGGATATCTTGGCCAAGAAGCCATAACAACTAAGTTTCGATCACTCTGGCTTATTGCAATCGTCTTGATTGTTTTTGGCATCATTCTGGGAATCGCCGACAGATACGGAAAATCCGAAAAGAATTTAAATGACCTAAACAATTCGCACGGAATTCTTTATGGCTTTGCGCAGGCTATGGCGCTGGTCCCTGGTGTTTCTAGATCCGGCGCGACAATTGCAATGGGAAGAGTGCTTGGATATCGCAGAGAAGCAGCGCTTAGATATTCATTTCTACTTGCGATTCCAGCCGTTTTTGGCAGCGGGTTCTATGAACTGAAGCAGGCGCTCTCGGAGAAACATGGTCCAAATGTTTTCACACTGACCGAGACTCTAGTTGCAACCACTGTTGCCTTCATTATTGGTTATCTAGTGATTGCCTGGTTGCTTAAATTTGTAACAACAAAGAACTTTATGCCATTCATCATTTATCGAATCTGCCTTGGCACTTTGGTTTTGGTTCTCTTGGCTACCGGAGTAATTAGTGATTCGGCGACAGCGGGATCTGCAACATCAGTAAAGCCAATTTCGCTTTCAGTCCCAAAAGATTGCCTATCAACCAAGGTACTTGCTGCTCTGCAGAAAGATGTCCGTCAGGCCCAATTTATAGAGTATGCATGGGAGCCAGCACCAGGAACCGAACTTGCTGATTTTCTAAACAATGGTGGAATCGCATGTACTTATGGCATACAAAGTGCAGAAGTGGGCATATCAGTTGATTGGGTTGGAGATGCAACTTCGCTATTTAATAATCGCGTAGAAGGTTGGATATCTGGGGGATTCCAGAAAATAGATATTCCAAACCTGGCAGAAAGTGAAGCCTATTTTTTTCAGAAGGATCAATCACCGACCAATGAATTTCATCAGTATCGGGTTAATCTCTTGATTGATGGATTCTGGATAAGTCTTAGTTCATCTTTTGGCAAAACAATTGAAGATAGTTCAGAGTGGCTGAAAGCGTCAGTAGATTCGCTTTAGTGACGCTTTGCTTTTAGGTAATTCTTGATCGTGATTGCGATAGTTAAGATGATAAAAAAGCCAGCAATTTGTTTAGATGAATTGTCTAAAGCCGGAATTGAAGCCGCATAATATCCAAGCGTAGTTATGCCGGCTCCCCAAAGTAGTGCACCAACAATATTTGCACTTAAGAACTTGTAATAGTTCATTTTTCCGAGCCCGGCTATTGGGGGCATAAAAGTTCTGATCCAGGGATAAAAACGGGCAAGCACGACCGCGGCCCAACCATATTTTTCATAGAAGTCTTCTGCGCGCTTGATCATTTTCTGGATACTTGGTCGATCGCTTTTACTTAAATAATTTCGACCATATTTTCGACCAAGGACAAAGCCCACTTGATCTCCTAGAAAAGCCGCGATAACGATTACGCTCACCAAAATTACGATATTTGTATCATCACGAGATGCCGCAACAAAGCCAGCAGCAAAGAGAATTGAATCTCCGGGAAGAAAGAAAGCAATGAGTATGCCGGTCTCAATAAATACTATTGCTCCGAGCAATACATAAATAAAGAATGGGGCAGAGGTTCCTAAATATTGTTGAACCCAATCCGAGATAGTCACATAGGCAAGCGTATAGGCTTGGTAAATGAAAAATTACGCAGTTGTTACTGGGGCAAGTAGCGGAATCGGCGCTGCCACTGCAAAGTTGTTGGCGGCTAATGGTTTCCATGTAATTGCTGCGGCACGTCGCATGGATCGACTAGAAGAGCTTGCAAAGAGCGATTCGAATATAGAAATTGCTGAATTAGATGTAACAAACCAGAAGAGTGTGCAGACACTTGCGACCAAACTTGTCGGTAAACCAGTTTCGATTTTGATTAACAACGCTGGTGGCGCTTTTGATGCAGCAACTATCGAAGATTCGGATCCAGAAATTTGGGCAAAGACTTATGAAGTAAATGTCACGGGCGCTGTTCGAATGGCCAAGGCCATGATTCCCTTGATGAAACAGCACGGCGAGGGCCATATTATTTTGTTGTCTTCAACCGCAGGGCGAATTGCCTACGAAAATGGTGGCACATATGTCGCAGCTAAACATGCGGTAGCTGCAATCGCTGGAACACTTCGCCTTGAATTAAATGGGCAGCCTATTCGGGTTACTGAAATTGCGCCGGGCATGGTTAAGACTGATGAATTTGCAGTCACCAGATTTGGTGGTGATAAAGAAAAAGCGGCAAAAGTTTATGAAGGTGTCGAAAAGCCACTTACTGACGCTGATATCGCCGAAACGATTCGCTGGGCGGTTATGTTGCCCTCACATATAAATATTGACCTATTGGTTGTTCGCCCCCTTGCACAAGCGGCCCAACACAAGGTTCACCGAATATTTAAGTAATTACTTACTTTTCGATTTCTTGTTTAGATCAGCGACCCAGTCCATGATTGCGAAGGCTAATCCGGAGACAACGAAGGTTAAGTGAATTGCAATTCGCCAATTAACTTAAGTTTCAGGCCAGAGAAATCAACGCTACCCATCCACTCTGGGCGGTCTACGTTATCTTTTGCAACTTCAATCTTTGAAACGAAGGTCTCATAGCCAGCGGCTATCAAATATGAGTCGTTCGAGTAGATGTTCGCCGGCTCCGCGGCCGTGACGTTTTTCATCCATTTTCTTAGCGTAACGACTTCGCCCTTCCGTTAGTCTTTGCGAGTGCCCGCGTTTTATAAGTTTTTTCTAACCAAACCTTTGGCCGATGCCTTTCGCAAGAATGTTTCAGGATCCAAAGATGGTTTGCCGGACTGGGCCCGAGAAATTGCCAATGGCGATGATGCTGGTTTATTTAAAGCTGATGGCGCGGTTTGGAAGGTGCATGGAAATCTCGGAACCTTGGTCGGTGGCGTTCGAGCACTTCTGTTGCAGGCCGCTCATCCTGCACCGCTATCAGGAGTAGCACAGCATTCGAGATATGAATCAGATCCAATGGGGCGCCTGGCTGGAACTACAAGATGGCTGACAATCACAACTTTTGGTTCAACTCAAACAATCGAACACGAAGCAAAACGGGTCAATGCGATGCATTCAAAGGTTTCAGGTGATTACACCGATAATTCGGGTAAGAACTTAAATTATCGAGCCCAAGATTCAAGATTCCTCTTGTGGGTTCATTGTGCATTTACTGACTCATTCATTAAATCGCATTTGGCACTGGGATATGCGCTGCCAGAAGGTGCCGATGAATATATTCGCGATTGGGCCAAGAGTGCGATTCCGCTAGGTCTTACTAATGCGCCAAAATCTTTAGCCGAACTCGAAGCCACACTAAATGATTTTCGAAAGAACGATCTGGCGAGAAGTGAAAAGACCTTGGAAGTTGTTGGTTTTATTCTGAAGCCACCATTTGGAAAATCTGGATTGCTTTTCTATCGCATCATTGCAAATGCAGCCATTGCAACTCTTGATAAGAATGAATTAGAAATCTTGGGTCTCAAGGCGAAATCAAAGATCTGGCTGAAGATTGCTAGGGGAGCGCTAAATGTTTTTAGCGCCTTTCTTGGTCCGGAATCACCAAGCCAAAATCTGGCTCGCCAGCGCATACTTCGAATTGGCCAGAATTAGCTAATAAGTAAATCGAGATACCAAGGCAGATTTCCCTTGGCCTTGATCAACTTGCAATCAAATTTCTTTTCGGCAATCTTGAGTAACTCTGCTGCCGTCTTTGGAGATTTGCCAGACTTCAATATCTCTTGAGTAAGCTCGCCGCGATATTTCTTCGATAGATGGGTAATGACTGAAATTTTGCCCCTCTCCCTTTTAAACACTCGCACTGCAACTGTCCGGCCTGGGGGAGATTGCCAGACCCCGGCATAAGTTGATGATCTGCAATCAATTATTAAGTCGGCCTCTAAACCATCTAGGACTGGCTCTAGGACAGATTTCCAATCACTGCCCTTTATCTTTGCTTTGTAATTAGGGATTACATCGCTAGGTCTTAGAACTCCAAAAATAGCTGAGACAATTAATAAAGATCTATCGCCCCGCGACTTTGCAGTAGCACTTAACGAGCCCCAATCTAAGGCTTGATAAAGCACCCCACTGTAAACATCGATGGCCTTTGCGGCCGGAGCTGTTGCCAAGGGCTTTGTCACCAAGCGAGTTCTAACATCTAGCAATTGATTGGCGAAAGCTAACTTTGTGAGATTTAATTTTGACTTACCCGCTGGTTGATTCTTGCCCTCACTGGGCGGCAGTAGAATCAGCATTCACTTATTTGTTTCGGAGTAGAAACGACCAAGGAAATCCTTCTTAAATTCTTGGAAATCACCGGACTCAATCTCGGTGCGCATTCGCTCGACAAGTCGCACGATAAATCGCTCGTTATGGATTGTCGCCAAGGTCGAGCCAATCATCTCTTTACTGCGGAAAAGGTGGTTTAAATAGGCGGCTGTGTAATTTTTGCAGGTGTAGCAATCGCAGCTCTCATCAATCGGATTGAAGTCACGATTGAATTTGGCATTGGTGATATTTACTCGACCAGAATTTGTGAAGACCGCGCTTGTGCGAGCTTGCCTTGATGGGGCTACGCAATCAAAGGTGTCTGCGCCATTTTCGACTCCGACAAATAAATCATCGGGCTCGCCGATTCCAAGTAAGTGGCGTGGTTTATCGCGAGGCAAGTCATCAGTCATCCAACCAACGATGGTTCCGAGGTTTGCTTTATCAAGAGCGCCACCAAGTCCGAAGCCATCAAAGGTAATTCCATCTTCATCTAGCGCACTTAAATCTTTTGCAGCTTTGCGGCGAAGGTCTTCATATTGCGCGCCCTGCAATACGCCCCAAAGTGCTTGATATGGCTTACTTGAGCGCTCGAGGGTTAGGCGGCCATGTTCGACCAAACAGCGCTTTGCCCAGAGTCTTGTTCGCTCTAAAGATTTCTCTTGATACTTGCGAGTGTTATGAAGCGTTGTGCATTCATCGAAAGCAAAAATAATATCGGCGCCAAGTTGGTGTTGGACCTGCATCGAAACTTCTGGCGTAAAGCGGTGCATAGATCCGTCGAGGTGCGATTTAAAAGTCACGCCATCGTTATCGACATGGGCAAGACGTTCCTTCTGGTCAGCGATAACTTCATCAGATCTGAAGGTGTCTTCATCCATGGCGATTACTTTTTTAAACCCGACGCCAAGTGAAAGAACCTGGAAGCCACCGCTATCGGTAAAGGTTGGGCCTGACCAGTTCATGAACTTTCCGACGCCACCTGCTTCATCAACTATCTCCGGACCGGGCTGCAGATATAGGTGGTAGGCATTTGCAAGAAGAGCTTGGGCCCCAAGATCAGACATTAATTCTGGAAGAACAGATTTAACCGTCGCCTTTGTGCCAACTGGAATAAACGCTGGGGTTTTTATCTCGCCATGCGGGGTGGTTATGACACCGGTGCGACCATTTAAATTTGAGTCGTAAATTTCTTTTTCGACCTTAAATTTAAATTGGTTCATATCCGTATTATCTACCTTTAATTAGTGTTCGAAAGTTAGAGATGTAGCTTTGCGGTGAAATGGGCTTAAAACCGCCTTTTAAGGCGAATAATCCCCATTTCTGGGCTACCAAATTCGAACGCGCTCGCTTTCGGGTAGAAAAAGCGCATCTTTTTCACTTAAATTAAAGGCTTCGTAGAATTCATTGAGATTTCTGACCACTTGGTTGCATCGAAACTCGTCAGGCGAATGCGGATCGGTTGCGACCCGGCGACGAACTTCTTCGCCACGCATTTTCTGGCGCCAACATTGGGCCCAGCCCATAAAGAATCTTTGATACCCAGTTAGGCCATCAATAACTGGGGGAGTTTTGCCATTGAGTGAAAGTTGGTAGGCCTTATAAGCAATTGTTAGGCCGCCTAAGTCGCCGATATTTTCTCCAATAGTCAGGGCGCCATTGACATGGACATCCTGGGCTTCAAGTGGGCGAAGCTCTTCGTATTGCGCAATCAACTTATCGGCGCGCTTTTCAAATTCCTCGCGATCTAAATCGGTCCACCAATTGTTTAGATTTCCATCGCCGTCATATTTTGATCCTTGGTCATCGAAACCATGACCAATTTCGTGGCCGATCACAGCACCAATGCCGCCATAGTTCGCAGCATCATCGGCATTGATATCAAAGAATGGTGGCTGCAAGATTGCGGCCGGGAAAACAATTTCATTCATACCTGGCATGTAATAAGCATTCACAGTCTGCGGAGTCATAAGCCATTCGGTGCGATCTACTGGGGCGCCGATTTTGGCAAACTCGTAATCTTGATTGAATTTTGTGACCCGAGCTAGGTTTCCAATTAGATCATCTCTGGTGATTTCGAGCGCCGAATAATCGCGCCACTTATCTGGATAGCCAATCTTTGGCGTGAACTTATCTAATTTTTCAAAGGCCTTGGTCTTTGTTTCAGATGTCATCCAAGTCAGGGCGGCAATATCAATTCGGTAGGCCTCAATCAGGTTCGCCACTAATTCGACCATGCGTGTTTTTGCTGCAGGTGGGAAATGCTTTTCGACATAGATCTGGCCAACGGCTTCACCAAGTGAACCTTCGACTAATCCGACACCGCGTTTCCATCTGGCTTTTAGTTCTGGGGTTCCAGATAACTTGGTTCCATAGAAAGCAAAACTTTCATCGACGAACTCGCTGCTGAGATAAGAAGCGGTTCCGGAAAGTAGATGCCAGGACAACCAAGCTGACCAAGCTTCGGCGTTGAAGCTTTTAAGAATTTCGCCAAGACCGGTAAAGAAAGATGGTTGGCGGACAATTACGGTTGCCATAACTTTGCTTGGTATCTTTGAAGTTGCCAGCCAGGTGTCCCAATCAAAGCCAGGGGCCGATGCTTTCAATTCAGCAAAGCTCATCTTGTTGTAAGTAAGGACGGCGTCGCGATCCTTAACTTGGTCCCAATGCTTGCTGGCGATCTCGGTCTCTAATTTCAAGATGGCATCAGCCTTGGCTGCCGGGTTTTCAACCTTGGCGAGGGCGAACATTTTCGTTACATGATCTACGAAGGCGGTTCGGATTTCGGCAAACTCTTCTTCTCGATAGTAGGCCTCGTCGGGAAGACTTAAACCTGATTGCCCGATGTAAGCAATGTTGGTGTTCGATTCCATGTTGTCAGTTGTTATGTATTGGTAGAAAACTCCACCGAGGCCACGGCTTTCAAAATCACCAAGTACTTTATGGAATTGATCGACATCAGAAACGCTAAGTGCGAGTTCTAAATCTTTCGAGATAGGAGAGATGCCAAGGGCGTTGGCTTTTTCCTCATCCATAAATGAACCGTAGAGATCACCGATTTTCTGAGCGACGCTTCCCTTGGTTCCACCACTTGCGCCAAGCTCTTCGATGATTTCACGGACGTGCTGTTCAGCGCTTTGGTAGAGCTCGTAGAACGCACCATCTGAAGAACGGTCTGCTGGAATTTCGGCGTTATCGATCCAGGTGCCATTGACGTGGCGATACAAATCATCCTGAGGTCGGACTGCTGGTTTTATATGTTTTAAATCGATTCCGCTTTTCATAGACCGGAGCCTAATACACCGCAAAATAAGTAATTCAACTTTCAACTAATTGGCTTTTAACCTAAACTTCTCTCATGCCGGCAAATGAACCACAGTGGTTAAATCCCCGCGAGATGAAGGCTTGGCGTTCTTACATTATTGCTTCACGACGCTTACTTGAAGCGCTGGAATCCGATTTGAATGGCCACGATTTATCTATGCCGGACTATGAAGTTTTGGCCCAGTTGTCGGATGCACCAGATCGCAGAATGCGGATGTCGGAACTTGCCGAGATTGCAATGCTTTCAAAGAGTCGGCTCTCGCATCGGATGAAAGTGATGGAGAAGGCGGGTTGGGTTCGCCGTGAAGTTTGCCCAGAAGATAAGCGAGGATCCTTTGCGGTCATGACCGAGAAAGGTTGGCGGGCAATTGTTAAGGCCGCTCCAGATCATGTGGCAAGTGTGCGAAATAGATTCGTTGATAATTTAACTCTGAAGGAGCAAGAAGAGCTAGCAAAAATTTTTGATCGAGTAACAACAAAACTAAGAGATGATTTCTTAGAGGATTGATAGATCTGTTTTGCAAATGAAAAAGCCCCGCGGTGAAAACCGCGGGGCTTTTTCGAGAAAAACTACTTTGCAGCAGCCTTCTTACGACGACGCTTCTTTGGAGCAGCAGCTTTTGAAGCTGCCTTCTTGCGACGCTTTGGAGCAGCTTTCTTAGCTGCTGCCTTCTTGCGACGCTTTGGAGCAGCTTTCTTAGCTGCTGCCTTCTTGCGACGCTTTGGAGCAGCCTTCTTAGCTGCTGCCTTCTTGCGACGCTTTGGAGCAGCCTTCTTAGCTGCTGCCTTCTTGCGACGCTTCTTTGGTGCTGCTGCTGTTTTAGCAGCTGCCTTCTTGCGACGCTTCTTTGGTGCTGCTGCTGTTTTAGCAGCTGCCTTCTTACGACGCTTCTTTGGTGCTGCTGTTTTAGCAGCTGCCTTCTTGCGACGCTTTGGTGCAGATTTCTTAGCTGCGGCCATGTACATCTCCTAATCAGAATAGTTCGATCCGTCACCGAACCTGTTCATGCATAAGCGTGTCATTAAATGCAAAAAGTTTCCACTATTTTGCGTGATTTTTTCCCTGCGTGTCGCAACAATATTTTTTTATTTTTTTATGCATTTCTACAAATTTTTTCTACAAATTTAGTGAAAAGTTTGTTCCGGGCCAGGAAATTGGCCCGAAGAAACATCATTTGCATACTCTTTTGCCGCATTTAGCATCTCAATTCGCAGATTTCGGTAGGCCTTTGCCAACTTCGGTGCGTTTTTTGTTATTCCCATCAAGTCAGTCCAGACCAAAACTTGGGCATCGCACTTGGCACCGGCACCGATTCCGATAACTGGTATCGAAAGTTCGGCAGTTATCTGTTCTGCTAATTCCGCCGGAACCAGTTCGAGAACAAGTGCAAAAACTCCGGCCGATTCAAGGGCCTTCGCATCTTCAACAATTCGCGCTGCATCATCGCCGCGACCCTGAACTTTAAAACCACCGAGGGCGTGAACTGATTGCGGGGTAAGGCCTAGGTGGCCCATTACGGGGATTCCAGATTCGATAAGTTTTTTAATCTGCGGGACAACTCGCTTGCCACCTTCTAATTTCACGGCATGGGCTTTAGCTTCTTTAAAGAATCTAATGCCAGTGGCCAATGCAGCATCTGGGCCAGATTCATAAGAGCCAAATGGGAAATCCGCAACAACCATTGCACGAGAGGTCGAATTTACGACAGCCCTAGTCAATGGGATTAACTCATCAACAGTTACTGGAATTGTGTTTTCGGCCCCAAGAAAATTATTGCCAGCCGAGTCACCTACTAAGAGAACTGGGATTTGGGCTTCATCAAATATCTCTGCCGTCATCTGCTCGTAAGAGGTAAGCATCGCCCACTTTTCGCCACGCTTTTTCATGGCAGCAAGATCTGAAATCGAAATCCGATTATTGAGAGACATGTAAGGCTCCTGGTTTCAAAGCTGCGAACTCAAAGCCGGCTTTCGGTCCCTGGTCGCAATTTGAATTAAGAGAAAGTGTAACCAATAGGAGTGCAGGTAGGCTAGTCACATGGGAAATAGCGGCGCTCTAGCAATCGGCCAACTGCGAATTTCTCTAGCCCAAATAAATCCAACTCTCGGCGATCTAACAGGCAACAGCGATTTGATTTTGGAATACGCAGCCAAGGCAAGTGCAGCCGGGGCACATGTTCTGCTCTTTCCAGAAATGGTTATAACTGGATATCCAGTCGAAGATTTAGCACTTCGCCAAACCTTTAGAGTCGCAAGCAAGGCCGCAGTTATTGAAGTTGCCGACCAGTTAGAAAATCAGGGCTTTGGTGAAATTCTCGCCGTGATTGGATACCTGGATGGAAGCGCCGAACAGAAACCACAGAATGCGGTGGCTCTGGTTTATCGCGGCGAAATTGTAGCGACCTATATCAAGCACCATCTTCCAAACTATGGTGTCTTTGATGAGTTCCGTAACTTCGTTGCGGGAGACCGCTCCTTGGTTGTTCGTTTTCATGGCGTCGATATCGGTATCGCAATCTGCGAAGACATCTGGGTTGATGATGGACCTGTTGCTGAATTAAAGGCCCGAACACCCGGTTTAGTTCTTGTTCCAAATGGCAGTCCATTCGAACGAGCCAAAGAAGATGTTCGCCAGCTCTTGGTCAGAAAGCGGGCAAAAGATATTGGCGCTCCATTGGCATATGTAAATATGACAGGTGCCCAAGATGATTTAGTTTTCGATGGTGACAGCATTGTTGCAACAGCCAATGGCGACATCGTTGCCAGGGCCCCACAATTCTTTGATGGCCTAATGGTTGTGGACCTAGATCTTAGACTCGGAACTTCAACACCTGATGTCATAATTTCACAAGAACCATTGCCGGCTTACGAAAAAATCACTCACGGAATTGCGCATCCAATGAGCACGCTTTCTCAGACTTGGCAGGCGCTTGTTATTGGACTTCGGGACTATGTTGAAAAAAATAATTTTAAGAGCGTAATCCTTGGGCTTTCTGGTGGCATCGATTCTGCGATTGTCGCGGCAATTGCAGCGGATGCAATCGGGCCCGACCGAGTATTTGGTGTTGGCCTGCCAAGTAGATATTCATCAGATCATTCACTTGCCGATGCTGCCGAACTCGCCAAGAACATCGGGCTAAATTATCGAGTCATTGAAATCGAGCCGATGGTTTCAACTTTCTTATCCCAACTTGGATTAACCGGGCTGGCTGAAGAGAATGTTCAAGCCCGAGTTCGCGGAACCACTTTGATGGGGCTTTCAAATCAAGAGGGACATCTGGTTTTGGCTACTGGAAATAAATCAGAATTAGCAGTTGGGTATTCAACTTTGTATGGCGATGCTGTCGGGGGATATGCGCCGATTAAAGATTTATTTAAATCCGAAGTTTGGGCGCTTGCGAAGTGGCGAAATGACCAGGCAACAAAGAATGGCTACACACCTCCGATTCCAGAGAATTCAATCTCCAAAGAACCAAGTGCCGAACTTCGACCGGGCCAGAAAGACACTGATTCTCTGCCAGATTATTTGAAGCTCGATC
>JAURGA010000018.1 GCA_030834095.1 Candidatus Nanopelagicales bacterium
ACTTGATTTGGATTTTCAAATTAAATATAGATTCGAAAATCCATCAGATTTGCTCGAGCAGCTCTCAAAAGCAATTCTAGAGAAATCGAGAATAACTTTCTCTTACGATTCACCATCCTTGAAACTGCGCCACCTCGAGCCGTACCGCATCCTGTTCTGGAATAGTTTCTGGTATTTGATTGGCATGGACCTCGACCGGAAAGGTATCCGACTCTTCAAACTATCGAGATTTTTAGGTGACCTCGAGATGTCAAAAAAGAAGAATGAATTCCAGATTCCTTCCGACTTTGTTGTTGCAAATTTTCTGCCAAAGAGCGATCCGGAGATAGTGCACACAGCGAGAGTTGAGATTCAAAGAGATTGCGCAGCCTTACTCCGCAGGCGAGGAGAGCTAATCACCCAAGGGACTGACTTCGACACATATGAAATTAATTATGAGACTGAGCGCGCTTTTCTACGAGAAATCGTCTGGCATGGAACGAATGTAAGAATTATTGGACCCGAGAATTTGAAAACGAGTTTGATAACTCTTCTCGATGGAGCCATAAAATGAGCGAATCAGCTCTGGACCGGACTGCTCGCGCACTGGATCTTGTTCCGTATCTCTTGGAACACCAAGGAATTTCGATACCGGAATTAGCCGCGGTATTCGGAACCTCAGAGAAACAAATAAATGATGATTTAATTTTAATTCATATGTGCGGACTACCAGGCTATACACCACTTGAACTTATTGAAATGTATTATGAAGATGGCTACGTCACAGTCTCCGATCCACAGAGCCTTAAGAAACCTAGAAACATGAACCGCGCAGAGATGACTTCGCTCTTGGTTTCACTTGATCTTCTGAAGTCCACTCGATCTGATGCGATTTCAGATGAGATTGAAGGTTTGAAGCTCAAATTGAAAGGGGCTTTAGCAATCGAAAATCCGTTTGTCGTGATCAATAATTCCAAAGGCTCACAATTCATTGAAGATATTGAATCGGCAATAGCACACGGAAAGGCTTTGAAGATTACCTATCTGAGTGGCAGCAAGGATGAATCAACGGAGCGTTCGATTCTTCCACTAGAACTTTATCAAGAGAATGAATTCGCCTACGTAAGTGCCTGGTGTCAATCATCGGAAGCTGATCGAACTTTCAGATTGGATCGAATTGCAAACCTTGAGGTTGTTAAAAATGGCACAATCACTAAGAAGTTCACGAACAATTCGCTCAAAGATGAATCTGCAAGCATTGAATTGAATGTTTCAAAATCAGCTCGCACCTTCATCGAAGATAATCGCGGTGTGATTGCAGATGTAGTCGAGGGTGGAGATTTCCGAGTGCGGTTGCATCCGATAGATTCTGATTGGCTCTCAAGAACCATCCTGGGCTACGGCTCTGAGATAGTGGTCGTCGAACCTAGAGAGCTTTCCGATGACATTAAGACACGAGCAAAGGCAATCAGGGCGTTATACCCAAAACCCTAGCAATTGAGCTGGTTCAGGAGTTGAAGAGTGCTTTCATCGGTTTTTCGAACTACTATAGTCACAGTCATAGATGGAAAATTGGATCGAAAGTGGGGGAGCGAAGATGTTACGCGGACTTCAAGGTTGGCACTTAATCATCGTTGTATTGTTATTTGTTGTTCTGTTTGGCGCGAAAAAACTGCCGGACTCAGCCAAATCAATCGCAAAGTCTCTTAAAATATTTAAGAGTGAAATGAAAGATGGCGATCCAAAAGACGATCCAAAAGGCGATAACAACAAGTCTGATTCATAGACTTTAGTGAAGGGTAATAACGCTCGGGCGATGCCCCTGCTCGCGCATCTCAATGAATTAAGAACGCGTTCATTTAAATCTGCCCTAGGAATAATCCTTGCTAGTTTCGTTGGTTGGTTTCTTTATGAAGATATTATTTCTAGGTTAGCGAGCCCCATCTGTGATTTAGGAGCGGCGACATCCGCGGGCAAGGAAACTTGTGGAATTCTCTATATCAGCGGCGTACTCGGCCCACTTGATTTAAAATTTAAGATTTCAGTTCTACTTGGACTCATTATTGCTTCGCCAATTTGGCTCTATCAAATCTGGGCCTTTATATCGCCGGGTTTACATAAGAAAGAGCGAAGAAATTCCATCTTCTTTCTGATTGGGGCGGTTCCATTTTTTGCAATGGGGATTTTTGCTGGATATTTGGTCCTTCCAATAGCCGTTGAGCTTCTTTTAAGTTTCACACCTACATCATTGAATAACTTGGTTAGATTCGATGATTACCTGACTTTTGTAACCCAGCTAATTCTGGTTTTCGGAATCGCCTTTGAGCTACCAGTTTTCCTTATCGCGCTGAACCTAGCCCACATATTGAGTGGAAGATCAATACTTCGCCCATGGCGATATGCAATTTTCGGAATCACTCTTTTCTCAGCGATAGCGACTCCAACTGGAGATCCAATAACGCTCTTCTTTTTAGCCGGTCCTCTGGTTTTGCTCTATTTAGCAGCAGGTGGAATCTCACTTCTTGTTGATAGGTCGAGACTAAAGCACAAAGCAAGAAACGAATAATTCTTATGGGGATGTCACTACGAGCCTGGTTGTTGGAGTGATGTCTACTCCTGCGCAAAGATTTGCTCAAGCAAAGGCTAGAGGTGCTCACCGATTGACCAATGATTTTCTTGAGCGTTATCCATTTAGTATGGATGACTTCCAGATTAAGGGATGCCAAGCCCTGGAAAGCGGCAAATCGGTTCTTGTAGCTGCACCTACTGGTGCGGGCAAAACTATCGTTGGAGAGTTCGCGGCTTATCTGGCAATTAGTTCTGGGAAAAAATGTTTCTACACAACACCAATAAAGGCGTTATCCAATCAAAAATTCCAAGACCTGTCGGCGATGTTTGGTGAATCGAGCGTGGGTCTTCTGACGGGGGATACCAGCATAAATTCTGAGGCTCCAATAGTCATTATGACTACCGAAGTTCTACGAAATATGATTTATTCAGCGTCATCAACTCTTACAGATTTGCGTTATGTCGTCATGGATGAAGTTCACTACCTGGCGGATCGCTTTCGCGGCGCAGTTTGGGAAGAGATTTTGATTCACCTTCCAGAGAGTATTCAAGTTGCTGCGCTCTCTGCGACGGTATCTAATGCCGAAGAATTCGGGGATTGGCTACAGACAGTTCGCGGGGAGATGAAGGTGATTGTTAGTGAGACTAGACCGGTTCCGTTGTATCAGCATGTCTTGTTTGGGAATCGTTTACTAGATCTTTTTTCAACAAATACAAAAGTGAATCCAGAGATCCTTCGGTTGGAGAAGGAAACCTTGCGCTCGGTCCGAACTAAATATGGCAACACCGCTGGTAAGCGAAACTGGCGGGATAATTCACAGATTACGCCGACTATCAAAGCTTTAGGTCGCGCAGAAGTTATTGAGAAATTGGATCGAGAAGGATTGCTTCCAGCAATCACCTTTATCTTCTCCCGCGCACAATGCGATAGTGCTGTGAAGCAATGTTTGGCTGCAGGTCTCCGACTTACAAACGCTGAAGAACGATCTGAAATTCGAGAGGTGATTGCCGATAAAACCAGGTCCTTGCCCGAAGACGATTTGATTGTTCTTGGATTTCACGAATGGGTAGATTCGCTAGAACGTGGAATAGCTTCGCATCATGCTGGACTTCTTCCAGCCTTTAAAGAATGTGTAGAGGAGTTGTTCCAAAGAGGTTTGATAAAAGCGGTTTTCGCAACTGAAACTTTAGCGCTTGGCATAAACATGCCAGCACGGACTGTGGTTCTGGAGAAATTAACAAAATGGAATGGTGAGTCGCACGTTTCGGTTACTCCTGGTGAATACACCCAACTAACCGGACGGGCTGGACGTCGCGGAATTGATGTTGAAGGAAATGCAGTCATTCTCTGGAATAAAGATGTTGACAGTGCATCTGCTGCAGGTCTTGCCTCGACTCGAACTTACCCACTGAAGAGTTCGTTTAAGCCAACATACAACATGACGATCAATTTGATTTCCCAATTCGGGGCAGAGCGAGCACGGACCTCGCTTGAGTCTTCTTTTGCGCAGTTTCAAGCCGATAAAGCTGTTGTTGGTTTAGCGCGTCAAATAAAGCGTAATAATGAAGCAGTCGCCGAGCTTGAGGAAGAAATCAATTGTCATCTCGGGGATTTCGTGGAGTATGCCCAGATTCGCTTTGAGATTAAAGAGTTAGAACGTGGTCTCTCAACAAAGCGCCGTAAAGCGCGTGAGTTTGAAGAAGAGAAAATCGCCGAAGCCCGAAAGGCACTCCGAAATCACGCATGCCACGGCTGCAGCGACCGAGAGACGCATGCGCGAATTGCTGAACGTGCAGATCGCTTGCGCCGGGAAAATTCTGGCCTTACCGCTCGAGTGGCGAATCGAACCCACGTTATTGCTCGGCGATTTGATTTGATAAAAATTATGCTCGAAAAATTCGGTTATCTAAACAATGATGCTATTACCACTAGCGGAAAACTGCTCTCGAAGATATATGGCGAGACCGATATTCTCATAGCTGAGATGATTCGACGTGAAGCTTTTGGACAATTGACGGCTGCCGAACTAGTTTCGATAGTTTCAGTTTTTGTTCATGAAAGTCGGAAGGAGAGCCCACCAAAACTCCCAAGAGGACAAGTTGAGGAAGTGCTTGCAGATTTAGTTAAAGTCTGGATAGAGATAAATGATCTTGAGACCGAACTTGGACTAGAGCCAATTCATGAACCAGATGCTGGCTTCTGTTGGGCTTCTTATAGGTGGGCGAGTGGACATTCGCTATCGTCAATTCTAAAAGGTAGCGATTTAACTGTTGGCGATTTCGTTCGCTCAATGAAACAAATTATAGATTTGCTTCGCCAAATATCAATCGCCTCACCGCATCTTTCGCCAATAGTAAAAGATGCGCTCGGACGCATTGACCGTGGTGTTATCGCTTACGCTGGAGCCGTTGTATGACGCTAATGCTTCTTGATAGTGCATCTCTCTGGTATCGCGCATATTTTGGAATGCCTGACACACTGGTTTCTCCTAGTGGCGAACCAGTAAATGCAATCCGCGGATATCTAGACATGACCTCGAGATTGATAAATATTTACAATCCAAATCGATTGGTTGCATGCATAGAAGGTGATTGGCGTCCAAGTTGGCGAGTCGATTTGTTTCCAGATTACAAAGCTAATCGGCTTGATGTTGAAGGCGAAGAGGAGGAGCCCGACACTTTGAGTCCACAAATCCCAATCTTGCTCGATCTTCTTGAAGCTTTTGGAATTCCGCTCGTTGGGGTTGATGATTATGAAGCTGATGACGTTATGGCTTCATATGCGGTAAGTGAGCCTGGACCTATCAAAATCGTAACCGGAGATCGAGATCTATTTCAGTTAGTTGATGATGCACGAAAAATTGCAGTTGTATATCTGGCAAAGGGCATTACGAATCACGATCATGTTGACCTGAAATGGATTGCCAATAAATATGACATACCAGGGGAACGTTATGCACTTTTCGCAATGATTCGAGGTGATGCTTCGGATGGACTGCCAGGAATTAGAGGAATCGGCGAGAAAGGTGCGGCGATAATCGCTAAACAGTTCACAAATCTCCCTGATGTCATGAAGGCGGCTAAAAAAGGGGATGAGCGGCTCACCCCAAACGCCCGCAAGAAACTTCTGGAATCTTCTGAATATGCAGCAATTGCTCCAAAGTTGGTTCATTGCGCACTGGATGTTCCACTTCCAAAACAAAGTTTAGAACTTCCGAAGCGACCAAAGAACCTAGATGAGATTTATCAGTATCAGAAAGATTACGGCCTTGGGGCGAGCATTGATCGCCTCATTGCAGCTCTTAAATGGTAACTATTTTATTTGCGGCTTTTCTCGCTAGTGCCTCTTTTGAACCTATCGGTATTTGGTTTCTAGCAATCTTTGGCTTCGCACTTTTTTTCCGGAAGTTAAAGATAGTTCAACGACCAGTTCTGCATAGTTTCGTATTCGGCTTTATTTTGAATGCAATAGTTCTGTATTGGAGTGGCAAATTTGTGGGAGCTATACCTTGGCTTCTGTTAGCGCTTTTGCAGGCACTCTTCTATCTGCCAGTGGGCTTGATTTACAGGAGATCCAAAAGCATCTGGCTCACCGCGTTAATGTTATTGGCGATGGAAGAGCTCCGAACTAGATTTCCATTTGGCGGATTTGGTTGGACGCGTGTGGCTTTCAGTCAAGTCGAATCACCGGCCCTTCCGATTGTTGCTGTTGGGGGAGTTGTAGCCCTGTCGGCCTTTACAATTTTAGCTTCGATTCTACTTGCCAGAGTAAATCTTAGAAACGTTGCACTTCTTGCGGCAATTTTCTTAGTGGCAATAGCGCTTCCTAGTAATCCAGAGGGGAGTGGTTCGGTAAATATTCTTGCGATACAGGGAAATACTCCTGAGGTCGGATTAGGTTTTAATTCACGAGCAAAAGCAGTGTTCGACTTGCATAGCCAGGCCACGCGAGAATTCACTGATTTTACAAGGGAGACTTACGATGCAATTATCTGGCCTGAGAATGCCGTCGATATTGATCCCAATTTCTATCCAGAGGTAGCCAGAGAAATAACTGCGCTAACTCGTGATTTTCAAACGCCACTAATCGCAGGAGTAGTAACAAAAAGTCGGCAAGGCCCACAAAACGCATCGATTTTATACTCTGAGAATGGGATCGCTGAGAGCATTTACTTGAAGCGAGGCCTGACACCATTTGGCGAATTCATTCCGTTGCGCAAAATCGCTGAGTTCGTAAATCCATTTGCAAAGAACGTGGTCGATTTTATTCCTGGGCAGAAACGGATAGTGCATAGGATTGCGGGAAATAATATTGGTCCGGTTATTTGCTATGAGATAATCAATGATTCTTTGGTGCGAGATATGGCTCGAAACTCACAGGCCCTAATTGTTCAGAACAACAATGCGACTTTTGCGAATACGGCACAGAGTGAACAACAGTTAGCCATAACTCGAATTCGAGCAGTTGAACATTCGCGCTACATACTGAGTGTTTCAACCATAGGCATCTCAGCTTTTATTGACAATAATGGGCGAGTATTGAGTGAAACCGCCCAGAATGATAAATCCTTTCTCGCCGGCGTTTTGATGCTAAGCGATCGAACCACGTCGGTAAATCGAATTCTCCGATGAAGAAGCTTGTAATTCTGATTCCAACCTATAATGAATGTTTATCTATCGAAGATTTACTTGAAAAGTTGAGAATTTTTCGAGAGGAATCAATATATAAGTTCGATGTAGTTGTTATTGATGATAGTTCTCCCGATAAAACCGCTGAAATTGTCGAAAGGTTATTGCTTTCGTGGGTAAAAGTTATGCGGCGATCAAGAAAAGATGGACTTGGAGCGGCATATCGGGCAGGTTTCTCGGAGGTTCTAAAGAATCAGAATTACACACACGTAGCAACAATGGACGCCGATGGTTCACATCGGGTGGAAGATTTACCCACGATGCTTGCCGCACTTGAAGGATCTAATTCAAGTAAGACAGTTGTAATGGGAGTTCGCTGGATGCCAGGCGGGCGGGTTACGAATTGGTCTAGATTTCGAAAACTTCTATCCCTGTCAGGAACAAGATATGCCAAATTAGCCCTTGGACTTAAGTTAGATGACCTAACGGGTGGCTTTCGGATCTATAGTTCAGAGCTTCTAAATTCACTCAACCTTAAGACTATGCATGCAACTGGATATTGTTTTCAGATCGAAATGGCTCTAATTTCTAAAGAAGCGGGCGCAGAATTTCTCCAGGTGCCGATTACCTTTGTAGAGCGAGACTTTGGCAGTTCAAAGATGACGGCAGGAATAGCGTTTGAGGCCTTTAGATATGTTACAAAGGCCGGAATTGAGCGTGCTTCAAGGATGACTATTCGCCGATAATCTACATTATGTCAGATTACAGAAGCTGCCTAGTTGATGGCCAGCTCTGATACCGGCAAGCAGGAACAAACAAGGTTCCTATCCCCATAAACCCCGTCAATCCGACCAACAGTCGGCCAGTATTTGCCTCTCGAACCTAAATCTAAATCTTCGCCAGATGGAAAAGCCCCAATTTTGCGAGAATATTTTCGATCCCAGTCGCTCTGCATTAAATCTGAACTGGTGTGCGGTGCGAATCTGAGCGGTGATTCATCAATACTAACTTGCCCCTTTTCGATATCGGTTATTTCGGCTCGGATTTGAATCATCGCGCTGATGAATCGCTCCATCTCATTCAAGTCCTCAGATTCAGTTGGTTCAATCATCATTGTTCCAGCGACAGGGAAACTCACTGTAGGTGCATGAAATCCATGATCCATTAAGCGCTTTGCAACATCATCGACTGTAACACCAGTATTTTTAGTAATCTCCCGTAAATCAATTATGCATTCGTGGGCGATGTAGCCATTCGCACCTCGGTAAAGAATTGGGAAATGTGGGTCCAGCTTTGCTGCAATGTAATTTGCAGACAAAATTGCAACCTCTGTAGCTTTAGTTAAGCCCGCTCCTCCCATCATTCGAATATAAGCCCAAGAAATCGGCAAGATGCTTGCAGAACCAAAGGGCGCGGAACTAACTGGGCCAGGTCCAGTCGATGGACCTGATAGTTGATCCAGCGGATGGTTTGGCAAGAATGGTGCCAAGTGAGATTTCGCGATCACCGGCCCAACACCTGGTCCACCTCCACCATGTGGAATACAGAAAGTTTTATGGAGATTTAAATGAGATACATCGGCTCCAAATTTTCCAGGTTTAGCAAGCCCAACTAGCGCATTCAAATTCGCACCGTCGACGTAAACCTGTCCCCCAGCATCATGAATCAGTCCACAGATTTCAGTAATTGCTTCTTCAAATACTCCATGCGTTGATGGGTATGTGACCATTAAAGCTGCGAGAGAATCGTGATATTCCGAAATCTTCTCCCTCAAATCAGCAACACTCACATTCCCATGTTCATCGCACGCTATTACAACAACCTGCATTCCAGCCATAACAGCACTGGCGGCATTAGTGCCATGAGCGCTTGATGGAATCAAGCAGATTGTGCGGTGTTGTTGGGATTTAGAGTCCAGATAGTTCCGAATAGCTAATAGACCAGCGAATTCACCTTGCGATCCAGCATTCGGCTGCAGAGAGACAGCGTCATATCCGGTTATTGTGATGAGCCAATCTGATAGTTGACTTATTAGTTTACGGATGCCGGTGCTCTGGTCCGCCGGAGCGAATGGGTGGAGGTTCGAGAATTCTGGCCACGTAACCGGAATCATCTCGGTAGTCGCATTTAACTTCATGGTGCACGAACCCAGAGGAATCATGGTTCGATCAAGTGCCAAGTCTCTGTCGGCTAATGAACGAAGGTATCTCAGCATTGATGTTTCGGAATGATAAGAATTAAAGAGTGGATGTAATAAAAATTGCGAACTACGTAAAAGATCACTCTCGATTGGGAAGGTTTTATGGTCACTTAATTTCACTTGAAGTGCGCCAGCAATAATCACTAAATCTGCGTCCGTAATCGTTTCATCAAAAGTTAAGCCAATGGTCTCCGCATTGACGAATCTTGCGTTGAATCCTGATTTTAGTAATGCAGATATCACTTGCTTCGAATCGATCCGACTGATAGTAAAGGTGTCAAAAATTTCACCAGGAGTAACCGCATAACCGGCTGCAATCACTGATTCCCGCATCAGATTTGCATTGTTGCGAACTCTAGTTGCGATCTCGAGCAATCCCTTAGGACCATGCCACATTGCATAGAAAGCGGACATGACCGCTAAAAGCACCTGCGCTGTGCAGATATTTGATGTCGCCTTGTCGCGTCTAATGTGCTGCTCTCTCGTCTGTAGCGCCAATCGAAGAGCAGGGTTGCCATGTGAATCTAAACTCTGTCCAACCAATCTACCTGGCAAGGATCGTTCGAGACCTTTACGGACAGCCATAAAACCTGCATGCGGTCCCCCGAATCCCATGGGAACACCAAAGCGTTGCGCTGAACCAATCGCTATATCAGCACCGATTTCTCCTGGCGCCTTGTAAAGTGTCAAAGCTAGAAGATCACATGCAACAACTGCAAGAGCGTTACGTTCATGCACCGCATTGATTAGCGGTTCTAAATTCCCAACTGTTCCGTTGCTATTTATCTGCGCGAAAATAGCGCCGAATATTGGTTTTTCGATACCTGCAAAATCTGTAGCCACATCAATTTCTACAATTGAAATATTAAGCGGCATCGCTCTTGTTGCAATTACAGCTCTTATCTGAGGATGCAATCCTGCATCTACAACAAAGACCGCCTCATCATCGCCCTGCCAAACTCGACGAGCCAGAGTCATTGACTCTGCTGCTGCAGTGGCTTCATCAAGCATAGAAGCATTTGAAACATCTAAACCTGTTAAATCCGTTACAACTGTTTGAAAAGCAAAGATTGCTTCCAATCTGCCCTGCGAAATTTCTGGCTGATAAGGCGTATATGCCGTATACCAAGCAGGATTTTCTAAAACGTTCCGTAAAATTACTGGTGGAGTAATCGTGCCAAAATACCCCAAACCAATTAAAGATTTAACTACTTGGTTCTGATCCGCCAACTGTCGAAGTTCAGCAATGGCTTCAACTTCCGACACCGCTTTCGGCAGAGAACTTGAAAGTCTCTCTGTTAACGCGATATTTTCCGGGACAACCTTCGCTATGAAATCTGCTAATTTCTTCTCGCCAAGTTCTGCAAGCATAAAGTCGAGTTGATGTTGATCTGGACCTATGTGACGGGCTGCAAAGTTAGAGCGAACCGAACTCATTAATACTCTCCCCTAAAGTTGTGGAGTTATGACTCCGATTCCCGGGGAAGGAAATAATTTAAGCTAACTTTCGCTTTCGTCGATCCGATAGCTCATCGTCAACGGACCCAATTGTAGAGCCGCCAACTACGCTTTCTCCAGTCGAAACATTCTCGCCCTGCAAATTAGCAAGTGAGCCTTCAACCTCGCTCCAAACTTTACCAATCGCAATTCCGAAGACACCTTGACCACCTTGAAGTAGGTCGACTATTTCATCCGCGCTAGCACATTCGTAAATAGTTGCACCATCACTCATCAAAGTCATTCGCTCTAAATCACTTACTCCGCGCATACGTAAATGTTCGACCGCGGTACGAATATTTTGGAGAGAAACGCCAGTATCAAGTAGACGTTTCACAATCTTTAAAACCAGAATGTCACGGAAGCCATAAAGTCGTTGCGAGCCTGAACCACTTGCTCCTTGAACACTCGGTTCAACTAATCCAGTTCTCGCCCAATAATCCAATTGTCGGTAAGTAATTCCAGCGGCTACACATGCTGTTGCGCCGCGGTAACCTATTTCAGGTGCCGAAGGATCAGTCACTTGGGACATTTCAAACTCACTTCTACGGGGGAAGATCCTTATCGGATTTGAGAGAAGATTAGTTCGAGGCCGCTCCCAGAGCAACGACCGACACGCAAAACCCTAAAGTTTCCCTTGAGGTTTAGCCTAAGAAGTCCTCTGGGTTTATCTGGTCGAGGAACTCACGGAAAGCTTCGACCTGATCATCTGCCTGGTCTGGAATCTCGATGCCCGCCGAATTGAATACATCCTCGGTTCCATAGATGGGAGACCCGGTTCGTAGAGCTAGCGCAATCGAATCACTTGGTCGAGCTGAAACTTCAATCCCTTTATCCATAAGGATCTTTGAGTAGAAGACTCCATCGGCCAGGTGGGTTATCTGCACTGAATCCACACTGGTCCCCAAGTTGTCGATGATATTTTTTATCAGGTCATGCGTAAGTGGTCTTGGTGGAGTCAGCCCCTGCTGCGCGAAAGCGATAGCAGTTGCTTCAGCAGCCCCTACCCAGATCGGGAGATATCTAATTCCATCTACCTCTTTGAGAAGAACGATTGGTTGATTTGAGGGCATCTCAACTCTTACGCCAACGACTTCAACTAGGCGAAGTTCACTCACGGATTGTCCAGTTTAAAAAATCTATTGCAATTATCAATTTATTTTGAACGGTGTAAACCAGAGGCCACCAGAGCTGCATGCAGACGAATTGAAAGTGAGGCAAGTTCGCGCTGAACTTCTTCGGCACGCGCCTGAGCCTCTGGATTCTTCTGACGCAACAAAGGTGTTATGACTTGTTCTACTAAACCAACTTCGCGGTCAGCCGCTGTTTTAAAGCTACGAAGATGGCGGGCCTCTATTCCAAAGGAGGACATTTCCGCAACCGCTCGTGCAACCGAGAGTGCATCAGCATCGTAGTAGCGACCTTTCATTTCAATCAATCCAAAGGATTCAATCTGGGCCAATTGCGCATCCAACAGACCCGATGACTGCAGTAATTCATCTCGTGACAATCGCAGTTGACTATCATGTATGAAATTTGATGGAGCAAATTCGCCATCTACTGTCGCCAATCTTGGAGCCGCTGGTGATCCTGGGGTTGGCGATGGAGTTAAACCTCTATCCAGTGCGTCAAGATTCTCTTTAATAACTCGGAGTGGAAGATACTGATCTCGCTGCGCTGCAAGAACATAGCGCAGGCGCTCTAAATCCACATTTGTAAACTTGCGATATCCAGACGGGGTGCGCTGCGGGTCGATTAGTCCCTCTGATTCAAGGAAGCGAATCTTCGAAATGGTAATGTCCGAAAACTCCCCTCGCAATTTGCTTAGGACTTCGCCGATACTCAGATAGGCACGCGCTGGAACACTCATGGACTCCCCTTAATTAATCTCTAGTGAATTTCTAATCTATTTCGCCGGATCTTTGTCCAGTCACAGGACGAAAGAAAGTTAAGCGATACTTACCAACTTGCACTTCATCTCCATGGCTTAGGGAAGTTATCGCCTTAGAAACTGCGTTTACATATGTTCCGTTTAAACTCTTCAAGTCTTCAATCTCAAATGTCGTTTCCGAACCGCTCTTTAGTCTCGAAATTTGGCAATGCTTGCGCGAAACCGTTACGTCATCCAGAAAGATTTCACTCGTCGCATCTCGACCGATTGTTACGCAATCTGTATCTAAGAGAAATCTTGCACCTTTGCCGGGGCCAGCCAGTGAAATCAACATCCCACTATCTTTCGGCAAGTTCTTTAATATGTTGAACTCTTCAGAGCTGAGTGAATCTAAAAGGGTTTTTTCTGAAATGAAGTCGGGAACCGAACGCAACGAAGCAATGTTCAGCGTGCTCGTTAAATCTTTCTTATTTGATTTATCGGATTCCCTAGAGGAATCGGAAGGTGGCGTTCTCACTACATCCCCCGAATCTCACCCTCAAACCTTGAGGTTCAACTATAGGCTGACAGTATTCAATCTATTTGAGCGGGTCAAGCCGTTAAATTCTTATATTCCTCATCGCTAAGCAGTGTTGGCGCCTCACCCAAAATTGCAATTTCAAGTATCCACCCGGATCCATAGGGTTCGGAATTTATGACCTCAGGGGCCCCATCTAGATTTGTGTTCACAGCTGTAACTTCGCCAGTAAGCGGCGAATAGATCTCGGAGACGCTCTTAGTTGATTCAATCTCTCCACAAACCTCGCCTGCTTTTAGAGCCTGTCCAACTTTCGGTAACTGCACATAAACGATGTCCCCTAGAGCAGATTGAGCGAAGTCGGTAATGCCGACGCGAAACACGTTCTGCGTGGAAGTTGTGGCAACCCACTCGTGCTCCTTAGTGAATTGCAAATCACTTGGGACTATAGACATTCTGGCTCCGATCGGATTTTCCTGCATCAACTCGACGAATTATTACTCTTTATCTCTTTGATCGCAACATATGTGTATTGCAACCCGGTAACCCAATACAAAGCAATGCCCCAGATAGCAAAGCCCCAACCAGCAATGAAAAAAATTTCTCCGATACCACTATCTCCTGCAACAAGGAGGAAAGGAAAAGCATAAAGAAGATTAAATGTTGCCGCCTTGCCTAGAAAAGTAACTTCAAAAACTCCAGCCCCACGAGCTTTCTTAATTGCAAGCACCAGAGCCATCCATAGATCTCTGCTTATCAAAAGAATGAGCAGCCACAAGGGAACAACTTCTTTAATGACTAGAGCAATAACCGTGGCAGCAATATAAAGGCGATCAATTGTTGGATCCAACGCAGCGCCTAAAGCTGACTCTTGATTAAGCAACCTTGCAACTTTTCCGTCGAAGTAATCCGACACTGCGCCAATAATAAGAATTGTCAGGGCTAGGCCCGTATTTTCAACACTTAAGTATGCCCAGAGAAAGAGTGGTATCCCAAGAGCACGAACTCCGGTAATCGCATTTGGAATAGTCAGAATTTCTCCGCGTCTTAGCACTAGTCGCGCTCTTTTACTTTGACCACAACTTCTACCGGTGATCCTGGAAAACCAAACTCTTCGCGTAAACGACGCTCAATAAATCGACGATAAGAGGTCTCAACAAATTCAGTCGCGAAAACCACAAACTTAGGCGGACAGATTGCGGCTTGAGTTGCAAAACGAATCTTTGGCTGCTTGCCGCTGCGAACCGGAGGTGGAGTTGCACCGATAAGTGCACCCAAAAACGAATTAAGTTTGCTCGTAGGAATCCGCTTCTCCCAACTTGAAATTGCGGTGCGCAGTGCGGGTGCTAGCCGGTCTCGATGCCAACCAGTTTTAGCTGAAACATTTACTCGCTGGGCCCACGGGAAGCGTTCAAGATTTCGTTCAAGCTCCTTGTCCAATTGGATCTGACGTTCTTCATCCACTAAATCCCATTTATTCATGACAATCACTAGCCCACGGCCTGCTTCTTCAACCATGCTCACTATTCGAAGATCCTGTTCGGTCAGCGGCACTGAAGCATCAAGGACCACAACGGCAACTTCGGCACGTTCGAGAGCAGATGCTGTTCGTAGTGAGGCGTAGTAATCAGTTCCACTATCTTGGTGCGCGCGTTTACGTATTCCAGCTGTGTCGATAAAACGCCAAGTAGATCCACCAATCTCAATGAGCTCATCAACTGGGTCACGCGTTGTTCCAGCAGCATCATCGACGATTACGCGAGACTCCCCTGCAAGAATATTTAGCAGGCTCGATTTTCCAACATTTGGTCTACCCACTAGAGCAATCCGACGATATCCGTCATCGGCTTTCTCGGAACCGATTTCCGGTAATTCCTTTACTAAATAATCAAGCAAATCTCCGCTGCCTCGACCATGTAAAGCTGAAACAAATCTTGGTTCACCGAACCCTAAATTCCAGAGTGCGTGCGCTTCTGTCTCTTCAGTTGCTCCATCTACTTTATTTGCCGCAACAATTATCTTCTTCTTGGACTTGCGCAGTAAATTTACTAATGACTGGTCTTCATCGAGTGCGCCAACTTGAGCGTCAATAACAAAAAGCACTACATCTGCCTCTGCTATCGCCGCTTCGGAACCGGCGGTAATTTTCTCCGAAATTCCTTCAGGCGCCACTTCCCAACCACCAGTATCAATCAAAATAAAGCGACGACCATTCCATTCCGCTTCATACTTCACCCGGTCACGAGTGACTCCTGGAGTATCTTCCACAATCGCTTCTCGTCTACCGATAATTCGATTTACCAAAGTTGATTTTCCTACGTTTGGCCGACCAATAACCGCAACTTTTGGTAATCCCAAGAGACTTTTCCGAGTGAGCCACTCCCAAATTAAATCAACAACTTCATCAAGATCTAATTCAGTGGAATCGAGTTCAAGAGCATCTTCAGCAGGACGAAGGGGCGAGATTTTTCTAGTTGAGTCGAGGAGATCTCGGCTACTTAGCGACTGTGCTACGTCGGCAGCCTTATCCGCCTTTATCTCTTCACTTTCACGTCGCAGCGCTCTTGCTTGTAAATCTGCGTAGAGAAAAACTTTTAGGTCAGCGTTTGGCGCAACAACTGTGCCGATATCGCGACCTTCTACAACAATTCCCTTTTCACTTTTCGAAATGATTGTCTGCTGCATATCGACAAGGAAAGATCGAAGTTCTGCAATCTGACTAATTCGACTGACATTGTCAGTGACTCTCACTCCACGTATGTCGTCTGTAACATCTACCTCTCCGCAGAATATTTGTGGATTCCTCGGATCACTTGAAAATACAATTGGTTGCTCTTTTATTGCAGCAATAATCTCCCAACCTTGAGAAACACCTTTGTTTAGTGCAATCCAGGTTGCAGCGCGATAAAGCGCACCAGTATCTAGATAATTCCAATTTGCACGTATTGCGATAGCTTTCGACGTGCTCGATTTTCCAGATCCACTGGGACCGTCAATTGCTACAACTATTCCGGCCATACGCCAACCTTACTGCCTTAAGAAAGCTCTAAAGACTAAGAAAATTAGAGAATTAAAGAAGAAGATGAATCAATCTTTTCTTGGAGCGTGCGCCAACCACCCTTTTGCAACCAAGTGTTTCTGTAATCTTGCGGCATCATCTAAAGAGAGAGCAAGAGTCACTAGTCCGACCGCTTGACCAGGGCTGTGTTCCATACTTAGATCTTCAATGTTGACTTTAATCTCGGCACATTCATTAAATATTCGAGCTAATCCGCCCGGCTTATCATCGATAACAATTGGAAGGTATGTGTAATCACGTTTAGCAAGACCATGTTTTCCAGGAATCCTATTCTTGCCCTCTCGACCCTCAGTTAGAAATACCCTTACAGAATTCTCATCGTCTCTTTCAAGAGCTTCTGCGAGATTAGAAAGTCGATTTATTACTTCACTGATTTTCGGAAGGATTTCACCTGAATTAGCAATCAGCAGACTCCCCCAAAGTTCGGGATCTGAATCAGCGAGACGCGAAACATCTCTCAAGCCTTGTCCTGCCAGATTGAGTCTCTCAACATCGACCCCGTTAAGACTGGCACCTAGGGCTGAACTTAGAATTTGTGGCAAGTGTGAAATTGCGGCTATCACCGAATCATGAGTAACTGCATCCATTTCATAAATAGTGGACTCCATTAGGGCTCCAAGTTCACGAGCTGTCGCAACCGCCTCATCAGTGGAATTCTCGGATTTAGTAACCAGCCAAGCTCTTGATTTGAAGAGATCGGACCTAGCGCTCTCCGGTCCTGAAATTTCTCTGCCTGCCATGGGATGAACAGAGACATAGTTACGAGATAATTCCGGAAAACTTTCAACCTTATGCATCAGTTTAGACTTAACCCCGCATACATCTATAAATATTGCTTCGGGGTGCAATGCGAATTCAGCCATCGCTACGTCGTGGACATACTCGGGCGGTATTGCGATGATGATGAGGCTCGGTTTCTCAGCAACCTCCTTGCACTCAAGCAAATCGGAGGCAAGTTGAAGATTTCTGGCGCTTGTATCGGCCAAAATAAGCGCAAGACCCTCTTCCTTGAGGCGCAAGGCGAGGGAGGTTCCAATCAAGCCACAGCCAATAATCTTTATCGGTCCTACTAGGCTCACTTTTGATCGTCTCTTGGTTCTTCAAGCCCTTTAGCCAGATCTGGGCGCAAAACAGCCGCACCGCGGAGGTAAATATGGGAGATTTCATTCCTGGAGAGCGGAGAGTTGGCGTGAATCATGAGTCTGACAGTTCTTGGAAGTGCTCCCTTAATGTCGAGCTCCTGTGCGCAAATTAGCGGTAGATCGAGCAAGCCAAACTCCCTGATTCCCGCAGCCGGAAAATCGCTTTGAAGATCTGGAGTCGCAGTGAAAAGGATGGAAATCAAATCGTCGGCTGATAGGGAATTTGAGAACAGGATTTCTTTGAGGAGCTCCACGACCGCACTCTTCATCTCTTCCTTAGTGTCGGCGGACAGTTGAGTGGCCCCTCGAAAAGCTCTTACGGAATTCATGCCCAGATTCTACCCTGACCCCTCTGTACGTGAAGGGAGATTAAAGGAATTAAACTGTATAACATTTTATCGATAAAACCATTCTTGAAAAAAGCGACAAAGCTAACCCCTTGAAAATGACTTTTACGGTAAATCGATAAGTTAATAACAGAGAGAGAAACAAGCGTTGAATAAGCGACAAATAAACATTTAATATCACGAAAAAAACGATATATTAATAAATGTCTTTTGACGGCTTTGATTTATTAATTTAACTTTAAAACCTTATATAGATTATCTAGCTCAACCGAGTTTAGGGCACGCCAACGGCCCTCCTTTATTTCACCGATTGAGATCGGACCGAACTCTGTTCGAATTAAGCGGATAACCTCTATCTCCAGAAATTCAAACATCCGACGGATGATATGGAACCTACCTTCATGTATCGACACTTCGACCCAATGATGCTTTGGGTTGACCTCTCGAACCACTTTGACTTCCAGAGCTCGGGCCATACCATCCTCCAGCACAACCCCCTTCAGCAACTGATCTATGTGCTCCTTTAAGAATTGCCCCTCGATCTCTAAAAGATATTTTTTATTCATGCCATAACTTGGATGTGTAGCTCTGTGGGTGAAAGTGCCGTCATTAGTAAGAAGAATTAACCCTTCACTCTCCTTATCCAGGCGGCCGACATGGAATAACCGCTCATTCCTTTCCTCAAAGAAGTCCCCTAGATTTGGACGTCCCTCTGGATCTGACATAGTGGAAATTACGCCCCGAGGTTTATAAAATGCGAGGTAAGTCTTAACCTTATTAAGCTTGATTGCTTCACCATCTACTTCAACTTTAGAGATTTCCGGGTCAAATTTGCTGCCCAGTTCAAAGATCTGATTGCCGTCGACGCTTACTCGACCATCAAGAATTAACTGTTCGCTTGCCCGCCTGCTAGCTATGCCGGCATCAGCAAGGATTTTTTGTAAACGTATAAGGCTCATTTTGACTCTCTCTTCAACAGCTTCAACAGCGTGGAATTTATTATCTCCGCAAAGGTTACGGCAAAACTAAGTTCAGCCCTAATCAGTGAGCGTAGAGAGAACCTCGTCTAGGGCATCAACATCTGGAAGGAATGGTGCCAGTGCTGGCAGGTCTGAAACGTGGTTGAGGCCGAGCTTTTCCAAGAAGAAACTCGTAGTGCTGTAAAGAATTGCGCCGGTTTCGTGTTCGATTCCGCTCTCCTCTACCAAACCCCTTGTCACCAGGGTTTTCATGACAGCTTCGACATTAACGCCTCGAATAGCGGAGACCCGGGCTCGGGAAACTGGTTGGCGATAGGCGATTACAGCAAGGGTCTCTAAAGCGGCTTGGGTCAGGCGTGATTGTTGGCCGTCCAAGACGAACTTCTCAACAATCGGTGAAAGATCTGGGTGGCTATAGAAGCGCCATCCCCCTGATATCTGCCGTAGCTCGAAACCTCGCCCAGATTGTTCGTACTCCCCAGCTAACTCTTGCAGCGCAGCCAAGACCGATTCAGTAGGGGTCTCGGTAATCTGGGCCAGAATCACCTCAGAAACAGGCTCATCTACCACCATTAAAATAGCTTCGAGCGACCTATTAAGTTCAGGATTAGACATTTGCATCTCCATTTGTATTATCTTCTGATTGAACTATGGGAGCATCGAACTCATCGCTGACCTCGATCGTGCCCTCAGCGCTTCCAGTCCAGGTAATCGCGAGCTCACCGAGAGCTATTACCTGTTCGAATCGAACTACTCCCTCACGATAGAGCTCCAATAGCGCTAGAAATCTCGCAACTACGACCAAAAGCGAACTTGCATCACTTATGAGGTGGCGGAAAGTGCTTTTCCCTGTCCTGCGTAACTCATTTACGATAATTATTGCCTCATCAGCCACGCTGACCAAAGGGCTGTGGATGTGGGCGATTCCAACGGTCGGGGTAACTTTCGGTGAAAGGACTCTCTGGGCGATGGCAGCGAATCGCTCAGCTCCGACCCCAATCAGAACCTCTGGAAGTAAGGTTGAGAACTGAGCCTCCAAGGCAACCACACGGGCAAAACTTCGCTCTTCACGGGCAAGGCGCTCACTGAAAATTGAAGCTATGGACTTGAAAGCGCGATACTGCAAGAGACGGGCGAACAGAAGATCCCGGGCTTCTAACAAGGCCAAATCTCCCTCATCCTCAATCTCGCCTGAAGGAAGAAGTCTGGCGGCCTTCAAATCCAGAAGAGTCGCGGCCACAACCAGGAATTCGGTCGTTTTCTCGAGATCCCAGCCATCTTCCGAGCCCTCAAGGGCGCGAATGTAGGCAATGAAATCATCAGTAACAACACTCAACGCTACCTCTGTCACATCCATCTTGTGACGCGAAATCAACTGAAGAAGTAGATCGAAAGGTCCTTCAAAATTCGATAGATGAACGGAGAATGCCGAAGGTGTATCTGGATTCGAGCCCAAAACTTGCTCTTGAGCCTCCCCGGTTGCGCCTTCAGTCATTGCGCAAAGGTAATGCACTTACGCTTGCGCGCCCAATCGCACCGCCGTAGAGTCCGACCATGGCAAAAAGCAATTCGAAGGTTTCTCGCTTAGGAACTAAATCGACAATTCGCGAAGAGGAGCTCTCAGCGACCTCTAGCGTCTTGGGCAAGAAACTTATTAATTTTCCGAAGATTAAGACACCACCAGTACCAGGACCAGCCCGAGTTATTTCTGTAGTGAATCAAAAAGGTGGCGTAGGTAAGACCACGACAACTATAAATCTCGGAGCCGCTTTAGCTGAACTAGGGCGTCGAGTTTTATTGATTGATTTTGACTCACAGGCAAGCATGACCACTGGACTTGGTATTAAACCACAACAACTTAAAGAGCAATACGGATCAATCTGGTATTTACTAAATGATTCTCAAGCAAACATATCGGAATACATTTTAAAATCGAATGTTCCAGGTCTTGATTTTATTCGTGGGCACAAAGATTTAGCCGCGGCAGATGCTGCCTTCGTCTCTGAGATCGCAAAAGAGCATAAATTGCGTAAATTGCTCGAGCCAATAATTGATCAATATGATGACATTCTGATCGATTGCTCACCTTCATTAGGCACACTTACTATTAATGCTTTAACTGCATCTAATGGCGTTCTGATTCCCATGGAGTGTGAATACTTTGCGGTTCTCGGACTAGGTTTAGTTCGGGAGACAATCGATAAAGTTCGAACCAATACAAATCCTCATCTTGAGATAGATGGAATCTTGGCAACGATGTTCGAGCGCAAAACAGCGCACTCTAGAGAAGTTCTTGAGTTAATCCATAAAGAGTTTCCGAAAGATTTACTCGACACAATCATTTCGAGAACAGTTAGATTCTCTGAATCCACAGTCAAAGGTGAACCAATCACAACATATGCCAGCAGCTCTACCGGAGCAGTTTCTTATCGCAGACTTGCACGTGAACTAATTCATCGAGGAGGAGCAAAATGAGTCGCAGAGTAAGCCTTCCAGGCGCTGACGAACTATTTAGACAGACGACCACACTGAGTGCAGTTCCTTCCCAAACTCCAACTCCAATTGAAGATGTTCCTACGGCGCCAATCACAAGCAAAAAGTCAGTGCGAACAACACCTCGCCGCAGAGTTAACTCATTTGATAAATCTCCAAGTGGAAGAGAGAGACACGACGAGAAAATTACTGTCTACCTATCCCCTGAAGAACTTTACGATCTCGAGCAAGCACGTCTAGCTTTGCGTGGCGATTTAGGTCTCGCTGTAGATCGCGGCCGAATTGTTCGTGAATCTCTGGCAATAATTATTGCTGATCTTGAAACCAAGGGCGATCAGAGCATTATTGCTAGACGATTACGGGGTAAGTAACTCTACTTCTGTTTAGCTCTCGGATGTGAACTTGCATAACTTTCACGCAATTTATCTATAGTTACCAGCGTATAAATTTGAGTTGTTGTGACTGATGCGTGACCAAGTAGCTCTTGAACGACTCGAATATCTGCTCCGCCATCCAACAAATGTGTTGCGAATGAGTGCCTGATTGCATGGGGTGTCACATGGCTTTCAATCTTCGCTCTCTCTGCGCAGGCAGCAATAATCTCCCAAGCGCTTTGTCTACTTAATGTTCCCCCTCTTGAGTTCAGAAAGACATGGTCATTCTTCTTACCCTTGAGAAGCTCCGGTCTCGACGAAGTTAAATATCTTTCTAGGCTGGTTCTAGCAAAATTTCCAATAGGCACTACTCGTTCACTCCCCCCTTTACCAAGGAGTTTGATGGTGAAATTCTCTGATATCTGGGCAACACTTGGAAGCTCTAGATTAACAATCTCACTTATCCGAGCACCGGTTGCATAAAGAATTTCTAGTAGCGCGTTATTTCGTAGCGCAAGTGCGTCATCTCCAAATTTAGAGGCTTCTAAAAGAGCCAGAATCTCCTCCAATTTGAGAGCCTTGGGCAGTCGTTTTGGAATCTTAGGTGGTGCATAACTGTAGAGAGGATTGGGTTCACGGCTATTCATGGATAAAAATTTAAATAGATTCCGAATAGTTACTATTGCTCTTGAGTTAGAGCTTTCACTGTTACGACCACGGGCACCAGAGCCACGAAGCGACGCCAAGTAATCATCGATGACAGAATGATCAACAGATTTGAGATCTATTCCATTTTCTCCCAAATACAGCGAGAACTTCTCTAAATCACGCTTATAGGAAGCAATAGTATTTTTCGACAGACCTCTTTCAATTGCCGCATAACTTAGATACTCACTTACAGCCCCTGCGGTGCTAGAACTAGTTACCATTTTTTTCTATCGCAGCAGCAATCAAACCAGTAAAGAGTGGATGCGCCGAAGTAGGGCGAGATAAAAATTCTGGGTGGGCTTGCGTCCCAATGTAATAAGGGTGAACCGCGCGTGGCAATTCAACAAACTCAACTAAATTTCCATCAGGAGATAAGCCAGAAAACGCTAAACCTGTGGAAGATATCTGATCACGGTATTTATTATTGACTTCATATCTGTGCCGATGACGTTCTTGAATCTCATTTTCTCCGTAAATTTCTGCGACTAGCGAACCTGCTACTAGAACCGCCCGGTATAAACCAAGGCGCATAGTTCCACCCATATCGCCGTTACCTGCGACGATATCCTCTTGATTTTGCATTGTGGAGATAACGGGATCTTTAGTCTCCGGGTCAAACTCTGCAGAATTTGCGTCACCTATTTTGCCCAAATTTCTCGCGGCCTCAATTACCATGCATTGCAACCCTAAACATAAACCAAGGGTGGGAATTTTCTTCTCTCTCGCAAATCTTAAGGCGCCCAATTTTCCTTCGATTCCCCGAACTCCAAAGCCACCTGGGACGCAGATCGCATCGACATCTTTGAGCGCGGCAAGTGCGCCCTCCGCGCTTTCACAATCATCGCTGGCGACCCATTTGATATTTATTTTTGCATTATTTGCGAAGCCCCCTGCGCGGAGTGCCTCAGTAACCGAAAGATAAGCATCGGGCAGATCAACATATTTACCCACAAGTGCAACTGATACCTGATGAGCTGGATTGTGAACTCGCTCCAATAGTTCATCCCATTCGCCCCAAACTAAATCCCGTGCTGGTAATCCAAGACGTCTAATCACGTACGCATCAAGACCTTCGTTAAACAAGACCTTCGGAATGTCATAAATTGATGGTGCATCAACCGCGGCAACTACAGCTTCAAGGTCAACATCGCACATCGACGAAATCTTTCGCTTGACCGAATCAGGAATCGGACGATCAGACCTGATGACAATAGCGTCGGGTGCAATACCTATAGAGCGCAGAGCGGCAACGCTATGTTGAGTTGGCTTTGTCTTCAACTCTCCTGATGGGCCGATGTAAGGAACAAGAGAAACGTGGAGATAAAACACATTATCTCTGCCAACGTCCTGTCTTATCTGACGCGCTGCTTCGAGGAACGGTTGGGACTCGATATCTCCAACGGTTCCCCCCACTTCCGTGATAACTAAATCAATATCTGGACCAGCCATAGCTTTGATTCGCTCTTTGATTTCATTGGTGATGTGAGGAATCACTTGTACGGTGTCTCCGAGATATTCACCACGCCGTTCTTTCCCGATGACGTTTGAATAGACCTGACCTGTGGTTACATTCGCTGAGCCATGGAGATTTACATTTAAGAATCTCTCATAATGGCCGATATCCAAGTCGGTCTCTGCTCCATCATCTGTCACGAAAACTTCACCATGTTGAAAAGGGTTCATCGTGCCGGGATCGACATTCAAATATGGATCGAGTTTTTGCATTGTTACGCGCAGTCCCCTGGATGTTAACAATCGTCCAAGGCTGGACGCGGTCAAACCTTTACCTAAACTGGAAGCCACTCCGCCGGTAACGAAAAGATGCTTGGTCACATGCTGGGCGGTCATGGAACACTAACCTATCATTTCCGCCGATACTTTAGCGACCATATCCAATAATTCTCCAGCGTGTTCTTGTGCCGAAATCGACTCATCTTGACCAGAGAGCAATCGCGCAATCTCTTTGCGCCTTTCATTTCCGGTAACTTCAATAATATTGCTCTGAGTAACTGATCCACTCTCGCTCTTTGTAACAACCAAATGATTATCTGCCCACGTTGCCACCTGTGCCAGGTGGGTAACAACAATTACTTGTGAATTTTTCGCTAGCAGAGCTAATCGCTTCCCAACTTCAACTGCCGCTTTTCCACCAACACCGGCGTCAACCTCATCAAAAATATATGTTCCGACCGGTGAGTTCTTTGCAAGAACGACCTCAACCGCCAACATAACTCTAGAAAGTTCTCCGCCGCTCGCCCCCTTTGCCAATGGAAGGGGTTTTCCCTCACTATGGCTAGTGAATAAAAAACTCACCTCATCTAAACCAGATGCCGAATAATTCTTGGACTCTGTTTCGTCACTTTTGAGAACCGAAACAATCAGTTTTGCACTAGCCATTGCCAGCAGCGCCAGCTCTTTGGTAATCGCCTCTGATAATTTGCCCGCAAAAATAGCTCTGGATGCTGAAAGCTTTTTAGCTGAACTCTGTAATTCTTCGAACTTTTCCTTGCCCTGTCTTTTTAGCTCTTCAAGCCTCAAATCCCCGCCTTGCAAATCGGCCAAGCGAGAGCTCGCATCTTCTGCCTCTGCTAGAAGCTTCTCATAAGCAATATCTCGATCGCTTCCCGTCCCATACTTCTTAACTAAACCTAGCAATTCACTCTTTCTAAGCTGAAGAAAATCAAATCTCGCTGGGTCAGCCTCCAGACCTGATAGGTATCTTTCGATTTTTCCAGTTACTTCAACCAGACGATAAATGCTTTCGGATTGATCTTCGATTAACGAATCCAAAGCCGAGTCTTTGCCCTTCAGATTTTCAAGTAACTTCTTAGATAACCCGAGCGCTGAAATCGCTGAATTCTCTTCACTATCAATCGCGGCCAAAGCTTGAATGATTCCAGTATTAAGCTCCTCAACTGCGCAAAGTTTATTAATCTCATTCTCAAGTTCTGCGATCTCCCCTGGCTGTGGCTTAACTCTTTCAAAGTCTTTAACAATCGCTTCTAACTTTGCAATCTCAAGATCTCGAACCGAGAGCTGTCGCTCCAACTCCGCAACTCGCTTTCGTAGGTTTAAGTGCTCTTCAAAATCCGTCGAATAGTCAGAAACTAAATTTTCGTGACCAGCGAAAGAATCCAATAACTCTAGCTGCACCGAACCTTTACTCAATCTCGCCGAACTTGCCTGGGCGTGAATCTCTATCAACTCCTGGGCCATTTCACTCACCTGGGTTGCGCTACTTACAGCACCGCCTAGCGATATTTTGGATTTCCCTTGATTGGTTACCGATCGATTTATTATGACTTCGTTCTCTTCAACGATCCCGCCCGCATCTTCAACAACGAGGCTTAAAGCCTCACCGATTTGAAACTTACCGCTCACGATTAAACGTTCTTGGCCACTCCTGACAAAATCTGAATCTGACTTTCCACCGAGAATTAGATTCAAAGCCGTTAGCACCATAGTTTTACCGGCTCCGGTTTCACCGGTTAAAACCGTCAAGCCCGATTTAAATTCAATCTCCGCCGTATCTATAACCCCGAGATTGCGGATGGTTAATTCGCGGAGAGAGCTTTTGGAAGGTTTCTTCTGAATCAAGAAGATTCTCCGCGCCAACCTTCAATCGGCAACTTAAATTTCGCAACTAATCGATCGGTGAATTTTCCACCGTTTATATATGCCAATTGAATTTGCTGACTATCTTTTGTCAGAACTATTCGATCACCAGCGATCAACTCTGTTTGGCGAAGTCCGTCTGATGAAACTTGAGCGCTCTGAGAAGAGACATCAATAACGACTTCACAATCTGGTGATACCACCATCGGTCTTGAGAAGAGCGCATGTGCAGCGAGCGGAAGAAGCACTAAGGCGCTAACTTCTGGCCAAACTACCGGCCCACCCGCTGAGAACGCATAGGCAGTCGACCCAGTTGGAGTCGCACATATAACGCCATCGCATCCCCATTTAGATAAAGGTCTACCATCAATTTGTACGAAAAGTTCTAGCATCTGAGTTGAACTTCGCTCAATAGCGACTTCGTTAAGTGCCCAACCTTTGGCAAAAACAACCCCACTTCGAATAATTTCATACTTTAGAACCAGGCGAGGTTCTCTGTGAATGTCACCATTCCGCACCGCTTGAACAATTTCTTTTACCGAAGGTTGCGCTATTTCTGCAAGGAAGCCAACGTTTCCAAGATTAACGCCGATAATAGGAATGTCATGTCCGCGAACAATCTCAGCAGCCCGAAGTATCGTGCCATCTCCACCTAGAACTATCGCGGCAGATATCCCATCAATGCTTCCGATGAAAGTTGAACCAGGAATTAGCTCCGGAAAGTTTGAAAACACTTCAAATTTCTCAGCTAGGAACTTCTCAGCTAACAAATTCCCAAATTTCGCAGCAGCTGGTCGGGTTGGGTGAACGACTAGTAGGATTTTGTTCATTGAGGTCCGCTCGCAATCGCAGCATCTAAAGTGGTTTCTGAAAGTTCAGTGGCTCCACGCTTTAACCAGAGAAAATACTCAACGTTTCCAGATGGTCCAGGGAGTGAACTTGCAACAACACCCTCGCAACCAAGGCCCATGTCATATGCACAATCTGCTACTTCCATAACAGCACTTTTACGCAATCCACTATCCCTCACAACACCACCTGCACCCAACTTCTCTCTACCCACCTCAAATTGTGGCTTAACCATAACCAGAAAATCTGCACTGGTCTTTGATACGGCAACGAGAGCGGGAAGAACTAAAGTTAATGAGATGAAAGATAGATCAGCCACCACGAGATCTACGCTCTCTCCTACTTGTTCAATCGTTAAATGTCGCACATTTGTTCTATCCAAAATAGTAACCCTCGGGTCATTTCGCAGCTCCCACGCGAGTTGTCCATAGCCAACGTCAACTGCCACCACATTCTTAACATTGCGTTTTAGCAGAACATCGGTGAAACCGCCGGTTGATGCTCCTGCATCAAGCGCGCGCCTACCTGCAACGATTATTTGTGGAAAGGCATCCAATGCACCAGCTAATTTATGTCCGCCCCTTGAAACAAAATCACTTCGCTCGCCCTGGATCGTTATAGAAGTTTCTGCATCTACCTGGGTAGCTGGTTTTGAAGCTGGGATACCTGTAACAAGAACTGAGCGGGACTCAATAAGATCTGCTGCGTGATCACGCGAACGCGCTATCCCGCGCCTGACCAATTCAGCATCTAATCTAGTTTTCACCAATAACCTCTAGAGGCCATCAATTTCTGACAGCGCCTGCACTAAATCCGAATGGATATTTTCAAATTCTTGGGGATGTGCATCCAAGGGCTTCTGGCTTACTTGAGATATCTGCCCCTTGATCTCTTCGAGATCTATTTTTTTGCTATTTTCAAAATCACTCATTTGGAAACCTTTTTCTTCGTTGACTTTATCGCAGCAGATGCTTTCGATGATTTGCTAACCTTTTTTGGCGCTGCACTCTTCTTGGTGACTGGCTTCTTGCGTTTACTCGTCCTCTCTTTCTTCTCACCCGAAACGCTCTTCAATCGATTTTCAAGTTCGACAATTCGAGCATTTAGATTCTCAATCTCGCTACTCTTTGCAAATCCCATTCGAACTACAGTTTCATCAATCTGAGATTCGATACGCTCTCTAACAATCTCACCATTCTGAACTACCCAACTCTTAATACTTCGAGTTAGTTCAACTGCCGCCTCTTCGTTCTTACCCAAGTTGGCAAGATACTTCTTGAGAATAGTATTTAGATCAGATGCCATGGCTTAACCGTATCTAAAGTCGAACTACCTCGCTTGCTTCGACCTGCCAACGACTTGCAAGACCTGTTGGAGCCCGCCAAAACCGCCTTCTAACAGACCCCTTTATCTCTACCCAAGTATCGATCTTTAGCGACAGAGCTGCCTTACGTGTTCGTGAGCTCCAGGCCGCGATATCTAGTGAATCTACTTCCTTTTTGCTCCCTCTAGATTTCTCTCTTCCAATTACGACGCGAAATTCAACGACTCGATCTCCACTAGGAAGTAACTTTTCTACAGCCAAACTCGTTACTCGACCAACCAAAAAAACTTCATTTCTGGGTTGACGGGTTTGAACGACGATAGTTTTCTTCTTGGCTACGGCCTTCTTTGAAGGCGATAATTTTTTGGGTTTGGTAATGGCCATAAAAATCCAATTCATGAAATCTCTAGAAATTTTCTAGGGTTCCGAATTGTCTTAAAGAGCCACTGAATCTACTTGCATCCCGTTAGATGCTGTTGATTTCTAAAACCTGTTAACAGAAATAAAAAAGGAGCACATCCAATAACCGAAGTTATGGAGTTGCTCCTTTTTATAATGATGTCCGGCGGCGATCTACTCTCCCACAAGGTCCCCCTTGCAGTACCATTGACGCTGAGAGGCTTAGCTTCCGGGTTCGGAATGGGACCGGGCGTTTCCCTCTCGCTATGGCCGCCGAAACTCTATTGAGTTATCAGTCAGTTGCATTTCTATTTAACTAATAATTCATAAAATAAATTTTAGCTTCTAGAAATTTAACAGTTCCCGACCGTAGCTCGGGAACCACACAGTGAACGCGATGCATTTAATCAACTCAAAGTTAATTAAAAAATGTAGTTAAATCCTCGGCCTATTAGTACCGGTCAGCTCCACGAATCGCTTCGCTTCCACTTCCGGCCTATCAACCCAGTGGTCTTCTGGGGGCCTTACCCGATAAATCGGTGAGAAACCTAATCTTGAAGCAGGCTTCCCGCTTAGATGCTTTCAGCGGTTATCCTTTCCGAACGTTGCTAATCGGCCGTGCTCCTGGCGGAACAACCGACACACAAGAGGTTCGTCCGTCCCGGTCCTCTCGTACTAGGGACAGCCCTTCTCAAGTTTCTTTCGCGCACAGAAGATAGGGACCGAACTGTCTCACGACGTTCTGAACCCAGCTCGCGTGCCGCTTTAATGGGCGAACAGCCCAACCCTTGGGACCTACTCCAGCCCCAGGATGCGACGAGCCGACATCGAGGTGCCAAACCATGCCGTCGATATGGACTCTTGGGCAAGATCAGC
>JAURGA010000030.1 GCA_030834095.1 Candidatus Nanopelagicales bacterium
CTAAATCTTCATCATCTGGAAGCGAAGCAAATCCAGGAACCAATCGGACATCATCGGCAGAAGTTGGAACGATATCTCCAGGACCAACATCGCCAGGAAGTAAACGATCTTTATATGCAATCCATTCTGGTGCTAGGAGTGAATCCGAACCAGGAAGAAGAACTACATCGCAAATTGTTGGTGAACTTGAATCATCAACCTTTGCAACTGTTACTGCCCAACGCCAACCAACATAACCTTTAAGCGATGCCTCGAATAAATAAGTTGCGATCCGGGCTTCGGCCGAATCTTCGATTTCATCATAAGAAATTGAGACTAATTCACCAACTTGATCTTGCGCTGGCGCATCTTCAAGTGCAGCAGCCCTTGCTATTTCAAGGGCGCTGAACTTGTCTTCAATCTTTGCTGAACTCATCCGCGTATCTTATTACGGATTTAGAAGTCCATATCCCCGCCGCCTTGTGGCATCGCAGGCGCTTTTGGCTCTGGCTTATCCGCAATAACAGCTTCGGTAGTAAGGAATAGCGCAGCGATTGATGCCGCATTCTGCAGCGCAGAACGTGTCACCTTAACTGGATCAATAATTCCGGCCTTGATCATGTCGACGTATTCACCTGTTGCAGCATTTAATCCAGTACCAACTGGCTTGTTACGAACAGCTTCAACAATTACGCCACCTTCAAGTCCTGCGTTAACCGCAATCTGCTTTAACGGTGCTTCGATTGCAACTTCAACAATTCGTGCACCAGTTGCTTCATCGCCGGCAAGTTTCAACTTTTCGAATGCAACCTTTGCAGCTTGTAGAAGTGCAACGCCACCACCGGCAACGATTCCTTCTTCAACTGCAGCTTTTGCGTTACGAACAGCATCTTCAATGCGGTGCTTGCGCTCTTTTAGTTCGACTTCGGTAGCTGCGCCAGCCTTGATAACTGCAACGCCACCAGCGAGTTTCGCTAAGCGCTCTTGCAGCTTCTCGCGATCGTAATCTGAATCTGACTTTTCGATTTCGGCACGAATCTGATTTACACGGCCCTTAATTTGCTCCGCATCGCCAGCGCCTTCAACAATTGTTGTCTCTTCCTTTGCCACGACTACCTTGCGAGCGCGACCCAGCAGATCCATTGTTGTTGCATCTAGCTTTAAACCAACTTCTTCAGAGATTACGGTTGCGCCAGTAAGGATTGCAATATCCTGCAGCATTGCCTTACGACGATCGCCGAATCCTGGCGCCTTAACTGCGACAGATTTGAAAGTTCCGCGAATCTTATTTACAACCAGAGTCGCAAGTGCTTCGCCTTCAACATCTTCAGCAAGAATTACAAGAGTCTTACCTGATTGCATTACCTTCTCCAAGATAGGTAGCAAATCTTTAATATTTGTAATCTTTGAGTTTGCAATCAAAATATATGGATCTTCTAAAACTGCTTCCATGCGATCGGTATCAGTTGTGAAATAAGGAGAGATGTAACCCTTATCAAAACGCATACCTTCAGTTAGCTCGAGTTCTAGACCAAATGTGTTTGATTCTTCAACAGTGATAACGCCCTCTTTGCCGACCTTATCCATTGCTTCAGCAATCATTTCGCCGATAGTTGAATCTGCAGCAGAAATAGATGCAGTAGCTGCAATCTGTTCTTTGGTCTTCACTGGATTGGACATTGTTAGAAGTTCAGCTGAAATCGCATCTACAGCTTTTTCAATTCCACGCTTTAGCGCCATTGGATTTGATCCAGCAGCAACGTTACGCAGACCTTCGCGAACTAGTGCTTGTGCCAAAACAGTTGCTGTAGTTGTTCCATCGCCTGCGACATCATCTGTCTTCTTGGCAACTTCCTTAACTAATTCTGCGCCAATCTTCTCCCAAGGATCATCTAATTCAATCTCTTTGGCGATTGAAACACCATCGTTTGTAATTGTTGGTGCTCCCCATTTCTTATCGAGAACAACATTTCGTCCACGAGGTCCAAGGGTGACCTTCACAGCATCTGCGAGTGCGTTCATTCCGCGCTCGAGACCGCGACGGGCCTCTTCATTAAAAGCGATCATCTTTGCCATATTTTATTTTCTCTCTCTAACCTTTAACGATTATCACTCTAACCTTCCGAGTGCTAATGCCAAATCTAGAGCAGGGGCGAAGGGTGGGGCAAATCGAAACTAGAGTGAGCGGGCGTTTGTGCGGGCTTCGCGCAGACGGCGAAGTCGCTTCACCAGCATCGGCGCTGCCAACAAGGCATCGTCACGATCGATCAGATTGTTTAGTAGTTGGTAATAAGCCGGAGGCGTCATATCAAAGAGCTCTTTGATTGCGCTCTCCTTGGCACCAGCAAACTTCCACCATTGACCTTCGAAATCCAAGATCTTTACTTCTAGTTCGGTGAGAGATATGGCCTGATTTTGCGCGCTCATCTCTAGATTTTCCATGGTTAAATCATAGGAGATAGGGGCGACATTTTCTGGGATTTCGCTTAATTAGCTAGCTCTTTAATTGTGAGTCCGCATAATCTTTTCGATTCGCGCTTCGGACTAAATTTGCCAACATTCTGGGAAAAATCAATACGTGAAATGGTGAAACTGCAAACCAATAAAGTTGGCCGCCCAGACCTCTTGGTGAAAATGTTGCATCTTGCGAAATCTTCCGCACCTTCTTGCCATCTACTTCAACATCTTCAATTTTAAACTCGAGCCAAGCTTTTCCAGGAAGAATCATTTCGGCATAAAGCTTAAGCGAAACGCCAGACTCTAAATTTTCCACTCGCCAAAAATCTAAGCTATCCCCGATACGTAAAGTATCTGGACTGCGACGACCGCGACGAAGTCCTACTCCACCAAATAAACGATCTACTAAACCGCGCGCCCACCAGAGAAAATCTGCGCCATACCAACCATTCTCGCCACCAATTTGCTCAACACTCTTCCAAAGATTTGCTCTGCTTGTTTCAACAATTTTTTCTCGGTGATCCCGATAAATAGTTTCACCAGCCCATGTGGGATCGCTCTGTGCTTTCTGCCATGGTGCGGTCGGCTGGGTTGCATCTGACCAACGTGATTCAACTTGGTTTTCAGTGGTTCTCGAGAGCGCTAATTCGATAGCTTGATTTACCTGCAACAAACCTTCTGGTGGTGGCGGAATTAATCCTGAGATGCTTTTATTTGGATCTGCGACAACTTCACTTATTAAAGAGTGAACAAGTGGCCGAGCCAGCGCGGTTGGAACCGGAGTTACTAGACCAATCCATAAACTTGATAGCGCTGGTGAGAGAACTGGAACTTTAATTATCCAGCGACGACGAAGGCCTGAAATTTTTGCAAACATTTGCATCATGTCGGCATACGAAAGAACTGCTGGTCCACCGATATCAAAGATGCCACCTATTGGTGTTTTCAGCGCAGCTGCACTCGACAAATACCAGAGCACATCTCGAATTGCGATTGGTTGAGTGCGATTTGAAACCCACTTTGGCGTTGTCATAACCGGTAAGCGGTGAGTTAAATGTCGGAGCATTTCAAATGAAGCTGAACCTGAACCGATAATAATTCCGGCACGCATTTCAATTACTGGCACTTTTCCACTCGCTAATTCGCGACCAGTATTTGCGCGAGACTCTAAGTGCTGGCTTATCTGCTTATCATTTGCGATTCCACCCAGATAAATTATTTGGCTGACTCCGGCCTCTTCTGCTGCTGTTGCAAAATTGCGAGCCATTGCAGCTTCAATTTCATCGAAATTAGATCCAAGATTAATCGAGTGCAGTAAATAAAATGCGGTGTGAACTCCCGCTAGTGCAGATTTAACGGATTCGAAATCATTGGCATTTCCTTGAGCAATCTCAACTTGGTTGATCCAACTTTGACCAGAAATTTTGTTTTTGTCGCGGACCATCACGCGTACTGCAAAATCTTGACTAAGTAACTGTCGGACTAAGCGGCCACCAACATAGCCAGAGGCACCTGTAACCAGGATTTTGCGCCCAGGCTTTCCGGTATTTGAATTTTTGGCCGACGCGCTCATGGGTTAAACAGTAGACTGCATTCCTAGTTCAGGAAACTTGAAATTTAATTAAATGGAATTGGCAGAGGATAAGAATGATGAAGCGCCGTAAGCCCAGGGTCGTAATTCTTGGTGGGGGTTTCGGTGGCCTAGCTACTGCTAAGGCGCTCGGTGATAACGCAGACATAACTGTTGTAGATCGCCACAATTACCAAACATTCCTGCCGTTGCTTTACCAGGTTTCAACTGCCGGCCTTGCAGCAGACCATGTCGCATATCCAATCCGAGGTGCGCTCCGTTCTATGAATGGAAAATTTAGAATGGGTAGCCCAATTTCGGTTGACCATAAGAACAAGACCGTTAAATTAGATAGCAGCGAAGTTTTACCCTTTGATCATTTAGTTATTGCAGTTGGTTCTGTGACTGCAGATTTTGGAACTCCGGGTGTCAGCGAATATGCACTTGGAATGAAATCTGTTCACGAGGCGCTAACAATTCGCGCTGAAGTTATGCGCCGCTTTGAAGATTTGTGCAGATTCGAAGATGACACAAAACTTTCAATTGTTGTTGTTGGTGGCGGACCTACTGGTGTTGAAATGGCTGGCGCTCTTGCAGAACTTGTTCGTGGACCATTGATGAATGACCAGAAGCATGCCGCGCTACATATCGAAGTTTCACTAATTGAAGCAGGGCCAAGACTGCTTCCAAGTTTCTCTCCGAAGTTATCTGAAAAAACAAAAAGCGCATTAGAAAAGTTAGGCGTAAAGGTTTTAGTAAATCATGCAGTTGAATCGGTAATGCGCGAGGAAATTAATCTGAAGTCTGGCGAGAAGATCCCGGCAGAAATTACTATTTGGGCAGCCGGGGTAAAGGGCGAGCCAGTTATTTCAAAATTATCACTGCCATTAGATGGAAATAGATTAAGTGTTTATCCAACTTTAGCTGTCACAAATTATCCAAACATTTGGGGCGTTGGTGATATCTGCGGGTCAAAGGCTAACGATGGCCGTTTTCTACCAATGGTGGCGCCTGTTGCAATGCAGCAAGGAAAGTTTGTAGCAGAACAAATTTTGCGTCGTGAAAAGGGAATCGAGCTAAAGGATTTCAAATATAGAGATAAGGGATCGATGGCAACAATTGGCCGACACAAGGCCGTTGTTGAAGTTAAAAACATTCGATTCTCGGGTTATCCAGCATGGGCAACTTGGTTGTTCTTGCATCTCTTCTACCTAATGGGTGGCCGCAACCGAATTGGGACAATTGTTGATTGGTGCTGGAATTACTTCACTTTTGATCGCGGCAATCGCCATATTATGGATTCGGTATAAACATGTTGAATTTAAAGCGCGGATATATTGATTTACGTGGACATCAAGTCTGGTCGGCACAAGGAAAAACTTTTGGAAAGAAGTCTGATCCAGTATTGCTAATGCATGGTGGGCTAAGTTCAACTGAAAGTTGGGACTACACTGTTATTCCTGCGGTTCAAAGAACTCACTCGGTTTTTGCATATGACAGAAGTGCTCATGGTCGCACTGCAAGTCGTGAAGGTTTTTATCACTTTGATTTTCAAACTGATGAAGCAATCGCATACATCGAAGATGTGATCAAAGAACCTGCTCACCTAATTGGGTGGAGCGATGGCGGAATCATCTCTTTGATGGTTGCCCTTAAGCGCCCTGATCTTGTTAAATCAATCGTCGCAATCGGGACCAACTTTCACTACGACAGCGGACTTACATTGGTTGAAAGTGATCCAGAAATTGTTATCACCGAGGACGATGCTGCAAAGTTTGCACTACGTTCACCTGATCCAGCACATATGCAGGAAGTAATTATTCGAAAAGCATATGAGGTCTGGAATTCTGAACCCACAATGACAGTTCCACAACTTTCTAAAATTAACTGCCCGGTTCTGGTTCTAACTGGCGATGACGAGCCTTTCTCTAATCAACATACTATTGAACTCTATGAAGCAATCCCAAATGCTCGGCTAGCAATTGTTCCGGGAAGTTCGCATTTTGTCGTGAAAGAGAAGCCCAAATTTGTTCAGCAATTGATCAAAGATTTCTACCGCAATCTTGATTATCCAATTACTACTTGGCCAAGGCTACGTAAAGAGCAGACCGAAAAGTTAAACAACTCTTAACTCACCAATTGCGCCTATAGGCACGACTGGGCTGTGTGGAAATTCCATCGCCACTTTTTTATAAGGGTGCCCCTGAATCGGACGCTCATCTATCCCGCCCTTGTTCGGCCACATCGACATTGCGCGTTCAGCTTGTGCGGTAATTGTTAGCGAAGGATTGACGCCTAGGTTTGCCGTAACACTTGCGCCATCCACAACATGAAGCGTCGGGTAATTCCAAACGCGGTGATACGGATCAATTACTCCGGATTCCTCAGAATCTCCAATCACACAGCCACCTGCAAAGTGAGCAGTAAACGGAGCTCCAATTAAATCTCCGATATGTCCGCCGGCTATTCCCCTATTTTTTTCGGCAATCTTTCGGACAACTTCATTTGCTGCAGGAATGTATGTCGCATTTGGTATCGCACTGTCATTCTTTGAAGTTAAGCGCTTCCCGAACAATGAACGTTTCATCGTCACTGAAAGGGCAGAATCAACATTCTGCATTACAAGTGCAATAACAGTTCGCTCACTCCATTTACGAACATTTAAAACCCGAGCCAGCATTGAAGGATGGCGAATCACCGTGCGAAGCCATTGTCTACGTCGATCTTTAGCATTTTCGCCATCAGTCATGATTGTTTGCAACAGCCCCATTGCATTGCTTCCAACACCGTATCGAACTGGTTCGACATGGGTATGTTCGTCTGGAAAAAATGAAGAAGTTATTGCAGAACCCTTGCTGTAATCAACGCTGGTGTTCTGCATAAGTGCGCCGGTGAGAGCCTCGCTGTTAGTCCGCGATAATTTGCCAAGAGCGCCTGAAAGTTTTGGCAACAAACCATCGCTCTTCATGCGATGCAATAATTTTTGGGTGTTGTAAGTCCCAGCCGCAACAATGACTTGATTAGCAGTAAATATCCGCTTCCGGCCAAACCAAGATGAACTCTTTCGGGCGTATATCTTCCAGCTACCGTTGGGAAGCTGCTCAATTTTTGTAACCGTATGTTCAGCAAATACTTTAGCGCCAGCATCCTCAGCCAAACCCAAGTAATTCTTAGGCAAGGTATTTTTTGCATTAAACCTACATCCGGTCATACAAGCGCCACATTGCATGCAACCGCTTCTTGCTGGACCTTTTCCGCCGAAGAATGGATCAGCACTTAATTTGCCTGGGCCATCTCCGAAATAAACTCCGAGTGGTGCCATGCGAAAAGTATGTCCAACGCCCATTTCAATTGCAGCTTCCTTCATTGCAGCATCTGATGGTGAAAAGTATGGATTGTCTGTTACGCCAAGCATTCGAGATGCCTGGTCATACCAAGGAAGTAATTCAGATTTCCAATCGGTTATATGTTTCCACTGTTTATCGTTGAAGTAAGTATCAGGTGGAATATATAAAGTGTTTGCATAAACTAAAGAACCGCCACCGACGCCCGCACCGGCTAAAACTAAAACATCAGGTAGCGCATGAATTCTCTGGATTCCCCTAAGTCCTAACCTTGGTGCATAAAGGAATTTACTTAATCGCCAAGAAGTTTTAGGGAAATCTTTATCACGAAATCTTCGGCCGGCTTCTATGACCGCAACTCGATAGGTTTTCTCAGTTAAACGCAGCGCGCTTACTGATCCGCCAAATCCAGATCCAATAATTACGACATCGAAATCGCGTTCCATGGCTTATTCATACCAAAGTATTTGTTGCTTATGTGTTTCTTAGTTATGGAGCCCCCCGTCAGGATTGAACTGACGACCTACGCATTACAAGTGCGTTGCTCTACCACTGAGCTAGGGAGGCGTACTGCAGGGGCAATTATGGCACGAGCCCAATACTCAAAATGACCACCCTTCAGTTCACCCAATTTGACCTTCCACTGAAAGCAGGTTGGGTCTAGAGTCGAACTCCCCTAGATACGCAGTTGATGGCGAGGTTCGATAAATGCAAAACCCATTTGGTCGCAATCTCGCCATTGACATAGGAACTGCGAACACAGTTATCTATGAATCAAATAATGGGATTGTTCTAAATGAACCTAGCATCGTCTGCATCAATACCGATTCCGGCGAAATTCTCTCAGTCGGCCACGAAGCCAGAAGCATGGTTGGCCGAACACCTGCGCACATAGTTTCAATCAAGCCGCTTAAAGATGGTGTCGTTGCAGATTTTGAAACTGCACAGAAGATGTTACGAATGTTTTTAACAAAGGTCGGCGTTAAAAAACTCTTCACAAAACCAATCATTGTTGTAGCAGTTCCACCAGTTGTTACATCGGTTGAACATCGAGCAATTAAAGATGCGGCATATGCAGCTGGGGCAAAAAAAGTTTACATAATGGAAGAACCGATGGCGGCTGCTATTGGTGCTGGATTGCCGATTCAGGAACCAATTGGTTCGATGATTGTTGATATCGGTGGCGGAACAACAGATGTTGCTGTAATTTCACTTGGCGGAATCGTGACGTCGAGATCAGTCCGCGTCGGTGGCGATGCGTTTGATGCTGCAATCGTTAATTATATTAAGAGTGCCTATAACTTGATGATTGGTGAGCGAACTGCTGAAGAAGTGAAGATGGCCATTGGATCAGCCTCAAAACTCAGCGGTGAAAGTGAAGCGCGAATTCGTGGTCGAGATTTAGTTTCAGGTTTGCCAAAAGATCTTATGGTTTCACCAGCAGAGATACGTGGTGCAATTGAAGATCAACTACTAAAAATAATTGCTGCAATCAAAGCAACGCTTGATGAAACTCCACCAGACCTTGTCGCTGATTTATCTCGCACTGGAATTGTGCTTGCTGGTGGAGGCGCATTAGTCAAAGGTTTGTGCGAACGCTTGAATAAAGAAACTGGAATGCCGGTAAGAGTTGCTGAAGATCCACTTTATTCTGTTGTTCATGGTGCCGGTAAATGTGTTGAAAACATCGGCCTATTGCAACATATCTTGGCACCAGAAAAGCGTTAAATAAGACTACTTCCAGCTAATTGGTGTTTCATATTTAGCACTCCGACCATCACCGGAAGAACGTCCACGGATTCGGCGCCAGATCCAAGGAATTACAAAGGTAATAATCCAAATCAGATTCTCGCTATTTTTTCTAAGCCAGGATTTCTTGTTCGCTGGGGGAAGTGGAATTTTCCAATTCGGATCAAAATCTTTTCCAAGCCTCTCTAGAACTGCTTGAGACAGCCGCCAATGTCCGTCAGAATTTAAGTGCAATCTATCCTTTGCAAGAAAACGTAGATCTGCCATCCATTTGGCATCATCTGATTCAATAATTGTTGCGCCATATTTATTGGCAACTTCTCTAACATTTACATTAAAGGCGCTAAACCTTTCATGCCAAAGCTGGGCAGTTTTCCCATTTCCCTCAACGCGGTCAATAACTGTAAAAACAATTATGGTGCCACCAGTTTTGGCTAAATCACTTATACCTTTTTCATACTTAGCAAATGCGGCATCGGCTTGATAATTTGGACGCAACACATCATTGGCGCCAGCATGAAATGAGACCAAAGTTTCTGGGCCTGTTATGTAGGTAACCGCGGCAGGAATCTGATCATCAATAACTTGGTTAAGCAATTTTCCGCGAATAGCTAAATTAATATAAGTAAAATTTGGATTGGCTTTAGCAAGCGTATCTGCGGTTCGATCTGCCCAGCCCCGGTAATTTCCATCAACTATTTCATCACACATGCCCTCGGTCATTGAATCTCCAAGTGCGATAAATCTTGTGAAAGCTGTCATGGTTACTTTGCCCGCTTCTCGGCAATCCAATACATAACAATCGCAGTAGCAACACTGGCATTTAGGGATTCAACGTCAGATTGCATTGGAATTGAAAGAATCAAATCGCACTTCTCTTTTACTAATCGAGACAAACCTTTACCTTCACTGCCAACAATTAAGTAAACCGATTCAGTTGCTAGTGAAAATCCAGGAAGTGATTCTTGACCTTCGGCATCAAGACCAACAACGAAGAAACCAGCCTTTTTCGCATCTTCTATTGATCTGACCATATTTGTTACCTGCGAAATCGGAAGTCTTGCTGCGGCGCCAGCTGATGATTTCCAAGCTGATCCAGTCATTGCAGCATTGCGTCGCTCTGGAATTATTACTCCATGTGCACCGAATGCGGCAGCGCTTCGAACAATTGCACCAAGGTTATGTGGGTCGGTGACACCATCTAAACCAATTAGCAGACCAGGCTTTGTTGCACTTAATAAAACTGCTTCAAAATCTTTATATTGAAATGGTTTAATAATTAGCGCGATACCTTGATGATTTGTTGTTCCAGTTACACCATCTAGTTGGCCACGTGGAACTTCTTTAATTCCTAAATCCTGATTCTTAGCCAGCCTAAGTGCTTCAGTCATGCGCTCGTCGATTTCAGCACGCTCGGCTATTAATAATTCCTTCGCAGGAATCTTTGCGCGAAGCGCTTCGACAACACTGTTGCGACCAGCGACTGCATCGCTGTTTGCTCGGGTTTCTAGACGGGACTCTGGCTTTCGGTTTGTGGGTCGGCGAGATGGTGCAACTGCAGCTTCACGACGTTTTTTTCCGGGGCGCATTTTAGTTTCGTTTCTCTCTTAGTTAACGGTCCAGCGCGAGCCGGTTGGGGTATCTTCGATGATAATTCCAAGTGCGGTGAGCGAATCTCTAATTGCATCACTTGCTGCAAAATCTTTACGTGCCCGAGCCGCATTTCGTTGCTCAAGAGCCAGTGAAATCAGACCATCTAATACTTCACTCTTTGCGCTGCTTGAATTAGCAAAAATTGGATCAAATGGGTCGCAACCCAAGATTCCTAATGCGCCACGAACTTCGCTTGCACTCTTTGAAAGTGCGGCTAAATTATTTTCGGTGATTGCAGTATTGCCAATCCGCACAAGTTCAGAGATGTCGGCAAGTGCTTGTGGCACGGCTAAATCATTATTCATTGCTGTCGCAAATTGGGCAGAAATACTTGGCTCGATCTCAGCCTTCAAAATCTCTTTAGCTCGCTGCAAAAAGCCTTCAATCCTGCGGAAATTTACCGATGATTCTTCAAGTGCTTCAAATGAAAATTCCAACATTGAACGGTAATGAGCGCTTCCTAAATACCAACGTAATTCAATGCCGCGAACCTTCTTTAAAATTTCCATGACCTGAAGTGAGTTTCCAAGTGACTTACTCATCTTCTCGCCAGAAGTTGTAACCCAAGCGTTGTGCATCCAGATTTTTGCAAAGGCCCAACCTGCAGATTCAGATTGTGCTATTTCGTTCTCATGATGCGGGAAAATTAAATCTAAGCCACCGCCGTGAATATCAAAAGCTTCACCTAAGTAGGCATGTGCCATTGCTGAACATTCCAAGTGCCAACCTGGTCGGCCATCGCCCCAAGGTGTTGGCCAAGATGGATCTCCTGGTTTTGCGGCTTTCCAAAGTGCAAAGTCGCGTGGATCTTTTTTGTAAGTTAAATCAGCATCATCAGCCGATTGCAGATCATCGAGCTTTTGATTTGAAAGAGTTAGATAAGACTTTAACTTTCGAACCTCAAGATAAACATCGCCATTGCCCGGCGCATAGGCGCTGCCGTTGGCAATCAATTTCTCCATAAGTTGAATCATCTGCGTTATGTGCCCAGTTGCTCTTGGTTCATAACTTGGTGGCATAACATTTAGTGCGGCATAAGCATCGGTAAAAGCTCTTTCATACTTCATCGCAACAGCCCACCAAGGAATTTCTTCGTGAACCGCTTTATGCAAAATCTTGTCATCGATATCAGTAACGTTTCGGACAAAAGTTACGTCATAACCAATCGCAGTTAACCAACGACGCAAAATATCGAAGTTAACGCCAGATCTAATATGCCCAATATGTGGAGGTGCTTGAACAGTTGCACCACAGAGATAAATGCCAACTTTTCCAGGATTTAGCGGGACAAATTTCGAGACCGTGCGATCAGAGGTGTTATATAAATTGAGATCGCTATTTATCTTGGACATCGTCGAATTCTAGCTTCCACTACGAACTATTAAAGCTGTGGCAATCGCGCCGATTCCTTTACCTTCACCGGTTAAGCCAAGGCCATCCGTTGTTGTCGCAGAAACTGATACTTGAGAACCACCAAGCGCCTTCGAAATCTTTGCAATCGCATCAATACGACGCGGACCAATCTTTGGCCGATTTCCAACAATCTGAACTGCAACATTCTGGATTTCAAACCCAGCTGCAGAAACTAAGTTAAGTGCTTCACCTAATAATTTTTCACCAGATGCTCCGGCATATTCTGGTTTTGAAGTTCCAAAGTTAGATCCCAGATCACCAATATTTGCAGCAGCGAATAGCGCATCACAAATTGCATGTGCTGCAACATCGCCATCTGAATGTCCGTCAACACCGATTTCATTTTCCCAGAGCAGACCAGCCAACCAGAGCTGACGGTTTTTATCTTCAGAGAAAGCATGTGCATCTACGCCAACACCCGTGCGAATATCACTATCACTAGCTGGAATTAAATACTTCAGAGCAGTTGCAAGATCTTCTGGGTTTGTAATTTTTAGTGCGCGATTTTCGCCTTCAATTAATTTCACTTTGCCCCGCATCGCTTCAACTAAAGCGCCGTCATCGGTGGCTTCAATATTCTGCATATGCGCTTTGACAAGCGTTTCACGAGCAAAACCTTGTGGAGTCTGCACGGCACGAAGGCGTTCACGATTTGGGGTTGAGACAACATAGTTAGCAGCATCAACTTCCTTGATTGTGTCAGTGACTGCAAGCGCAGGTATAACTGCAACATCGCCAGCTGCGAGCGCATCAATAATTCTCTTCCCAAGTTCGCTAGATGCAAGTGGTCTTGCTGCATCATGGACCAGAACGTATTCGATATCTTGCGCAATACTTTCTAAAGCGATTTTTACACTCTTAGTTCGAGTCGATCCGCCAGTAACAACAGTTACGGCATCGCCCAAAATTTCTCGAAACTTATCTTCATATCCTGCCGGGGCTGCAACAATAATTTGTGTTACTACTGACCCAAGATTTAAAACTGCATGTTCAATGAGAGTTCGCCCATTTAATTGGACAAGTGCTTTTGGAATTGGTGCGCCAAATCTTTCACCACTGCCAGCAGCAGGGATCAGTAAAGCGACTTTAGGAAGCAAGGACCTCATCTAGCATCACGCCGGCCTTCTCTTCATCTGTGCGCTCGGCAAGTGCGAGTTCAGATACCAAAATTTGCTTGGCCTTAGAGAGCATTCGCTTCTCACCTGCAGATAGACCACGGTCTAAATCGCGGCGGTAAAGATCGCGAACAACTTCTGCAACCTTAATCACATCGCCAGATGCCAGTTTCTCGACGTTGGCCTTATAACGACGGGACCAGTTTGTTGGCTCTTCGGTATATGGCTGACGCAGAACATTGAAAACTCGATCAAGACCAGCTGAGTCGACCACATCGCGAACGCCAACTAAATCAACGTTTTCTGCTGGGACTCGAACTGTTAGGTCGCCTTGGGCAACCTTTAAAACCAAATAGATTTTCTCTTCGCCTTTAATGGTCCGGGTCTCAATTGCTTCAATGAGAGCCGCTCCGTGATGGGGATATACAACGGTTTCGCCGACCTTAAAAGTCATTAATTTGGCCTTTCGATAGAGGCCAAGGATACCATTCGCTCATGCGTAAGAAAAACCTGAAATCAGCCATATCCGCCCTCTTTGGGGCCCTTTTAATACTTGCTTTAACGGGTTGTGCCGCTGGCCCAGATGCCATGACTCGTAATTTGAGGCAAGTGACTGATGGCGTAGAAGGGATGTCGGGTTCAATTAAGGCGCTAAATGTTCTTCTCGTAAATCAAGAAGATGGATCAGCTGTATTGGTCGGAACATTTGTAAATTCTGGAGAAGAGCCAGATGCAATTACTTCAATTACTGCAAATGGAGTTCTTGGTGAAATTTCAGTTTCAACTTTAGATGAGCTATCTGGTCCAGCAATTTTTGAAGGCGATTCAAAAAATTCTTCAGCCAGATTCCCTGGATTAAATGCCCGAACTAGTGATCATGTCGAATTAGAAGTTTCTTTTGCTAACTCTGGACCGATGAAACTATCTGCCTTGGTTCGAGCGAAGGCTGATGAGTTTGTAAATGTTGGTAATCCAGAAATCGTGGAAAACTAGTTTTCGAACTTATATCCAAG